>DATIWA010000234.1:0-3825 GCA_035465515.1 Candidatus Limnocylindrales bacterium
TTCAATGACCCGACTCGACTCCCTGCGCTCCGGCGGGTCGCGGTGGCACGCCTGGCATGTGGGAGAGCCGATGCGGAAGTCGTCCGCGTGGGTGAGCGTTGTGCTTGAATAACGCTCCACGCCGTTGCGGTCCAGCAAAACCAGTTTTTCCACCCGCGCCTGCTTGCCGAACCTTTCAATCATCTGCGCCATCAAGGTGCGGTCATTTTCCACCATCTGGTGCTCCAGGGCGGTGCGGATCAACTCGCCTTCGGCAAGCGCATTGGTGCGCGCCATTTCGAGCACACTCTTGAAGTGATGGACGGAGAAAACATAGGCGGCAACAGTGCAGGCTACTACAACGGCCGCGGTGACACCCAGGGCTAGGCCGACCGTCGTGCTGGCGAAACGCAGCTTCATGGTACGGCAGCGGGGGATGGCTGGATCATGACACAAGCACCTGCCTCCGTCAATGACTGACGGATTGTCAGGCGCAGTCTGCCATGCTGTCAGTCCCCTCGCCGGGCCAGCGGTCCGGGGGCGCTGAAGAACCGGGACTTACGCCGCCACGCCGGCGGCACACCACGTGCAATGAGAACAACAGAAGGAGGGTACTCACATGGAGATGTTCCTGATGGCATTGTGTGTGAGTGTATTTGGCTTGGGAGTCGCGGCCCTGGCCTTTGGAGCGGCGACCCGGCCGGAACCGTCAGATCCAGCGAACCAGCCCCAGGCTCACCCGGTGAAGGAAGCGCCAGCCCGATTCTTCGGCGACCGAGTGGTTCCGGCAATCCCGCCGCTGCCACCTCAGGTGCCGATTGAGGTCCTGCTGCAACAAATTGAGAACCACGTCCGCATGGAACAAGCCGCCGCGGAATCATTCGTCGAGTTCCCGACACAGGCCCTGCTGCACAGCAAGACGGCTTCACCATTTGTGAACTGAAGGAGCTGCCATGGCGCACGAATTGTTGAGCGGTTTGTCGCCTGCTGAAATGGACCAGGTAATGGCGCTCGGCGTCAGGATGATCGTACCCGGCGGCGATTCGCTTTTCCGCCTGGGGGACCGGGCCGAAAGCCTTTTCCTCATCGAGCGCGGCCGCGTCCGCCTGACTCTGCCCATGCAGGTCCGGAGCAGGGAGTCAGATGTCCTGATCGAAGAAAAATCGCCCGGCCAGACGGTGGGCTGGTCCGCCTTGATCCCACCGTACCGGTTCACCCTTTCAGCCACCGCATCGCAGGAAACCGAGGTTGTCGCGCTGTCAAGGCAAGCTCTCCAGGACTATTGCGAAGCTTTCCCGGCAGTCGGCTACAAAATCGCGTTGAATCTGGCCATTGTGGTGGGGCACCGCCTGCAAATGCTTCAGGCGATGTGGTTGCGCGAAATGCAGCGCACCATCGAAGGGCGCTCGGCGTGGCCGGCAGCCACGCGATAAAGCCGCGCTTGCCGGTTTGTAGGACGGAAAGAGGTCTGAGGTTTTGGATTGAATCACTGTGGGCTGCGAAAGTGGTTCTGAGCGCCAGCAGCGTGAAACAGAGTGGGCGGAAAATTTACTCTGCCCTGCTCTTACTGCAAAGTCGCGACTCACAAGAATAGCGAACTGGGAAGGTAAGTTATGTCAACGAGTGACCGGATGGTCAATCCAGGCAGCCAGATTTCCCCGCCAGTGCCCCGCCGATGGGTTGTCGAGTTGTTGCTTGGCGGCGGTTTCCTGGCAACGGCTGTTGCTTTTATTTATCCCGTCCTGCGGTATCTGGTGCCTCCGCAGACAGCGGACCTGGGCGGCGATTCTGTGGTGGCCGCCAGAGTTGGAGAGCTGAAACCCAACTCCGGGAAAATATTCCGCTTCGGCAGCCGTCCCGGTCTGTTGATTCTCACGGCCAGCGGGGAATACCGCGCCATGTCCGCCACATGCACGCACCTGGCCTGCACCGTTCAATATCGCGGTGATCTGGGCGTGGTCTGGTGTGCCTGCCACAACGGTAAGTACAACCTGGAAGGCCGGAACATTTCAGGCCCTCCGCCGCGCCCGCTGGAGGCCTTTGACGTTCAGGTCCGCGGCGACGAAATTTTCGTAAGACGTCGCCGGGAGGCCTGAGATGAGTGTCTTACGCAGTGCGCGCAAGTGGCTCGACGAGCGGCTGGCCCTGGAGGACCTGATTGCTCCGTTGCGGAAGAAAACGGTCCCTCTCCACCGGCTCTCCTACTGGTACTTCCTCGGCGGCATCACGCTCTTTCTGTTCGTGATCCAGGTGCTGACCGGAATATTGCTGCTTCTTTACTACCGGCCCGGGGCCGGCGAAGCCTTCGAGAGTGTCCAGTACATCATGACGCAGGTGAAGTTCGGATGGCTGTTGCGCTCCATTCATTCCTGGTCGGCAAACCTGATGATCTTTACCGCCTTTGCGCACATGTTCAGCGTGCTGTTCCTCAAGGCATATCGCAAGCCGCGCGAGCTGACATGGGTCAGCGGCATGATCCTGCTGTTCCTGGTGCTGGGGTTTGGCTTCAGCGGTTACCTGCTGCCCTGGAACACTCTGGCCTTTTTTGCCACCAAGGTCGGCACTGAAATCACAGGTCAGGTCCCCATCATCGGCAAGCCGATGATGATCTTCCTTCGCGGCGGCGAAGAAGTGACGGGCGCCACGTTGACCCGGTTCTTTGGATTTCATGTTGCCGTTCTGCCCGGCCTGGCGACCTTGCTGATCCTTATCCACCTGTTCCTGGTGCAGCAACAGGGCATTAGCGTACCTCCGAGGGTGGAGGCCGAGTGGAAAGCCAATCCCTCCGCCCGGCGGGAAATGAAATTCTTCCCCAACTTTGCCCTGCGTGAGCTGATGGCCTGGTATGTTGCGCTGGGGGTCCTGGGCGCGCTGGCCGCGCTCTTCCCGTGGAACCTCGGGGTCAAGGCCGATCCTTTTTCCCCTGCGCCCGCCGGAATCAAACCGGAGTGGTATTTCCTGTTCATGTTCCAGACTCTCAAGCTTATTCCATCCAAAGTGTGGGTCATTGACGGCGAGGTCCTGGGAGTTGTGATTTTCGGGCTGGCCGGCCTGCTCTGGCTGCTGCTGCCGTTTCTTGAGGGTAACCAGCCATCGCGCACCAGAAAATGGATTACCGGGCTTGCTATTTTTGCTCTGGCATACATGACGACAATGAGTGTTTATGGCCATCTTGCACAATAAGTTCCGAGAGTTCGGCACGGTTCGCACGGTCCGCTACCTGCTAGCGTTCTGGTTTCTCGTGCTGGTTGCTTCCCTGAGCTACGGACAAACCACGAATTCCTGCGTGGATTGTCATTCCGCGCTGCCTGAGCCCCTGGGAGTGAGCGTCGAAAAATTCAGCCAGGACATTCACTTACAAAAGGGGCTGAGTTGCGTCTCCTGCCACGGTGGCGATGCGAACAACGAAGACCCGGACAAAGCCATGAGCCGGAAGGCGGGATGGAAGGGCAAGATCACCCGCAAACAGATCCCGCAGCTGTGCGGCAGCTGCCATTCGGATCCAGCGTACATCCGCCAGTTCAACCCCAGTTTGCGCACCGACCAGCTGGCCCAGTACCACACCAGCGTGCACGGCAAGCGTCTCGCGGGCGGCGATACGAAGGTTGCGGTGTGCACCGATTGCCATAGTGTGCACGATATAAAACCGCCCACAGATCCCGCCGCGACTGTGTATCCCGTCAACGTCGCCAAGACGTGCTCCCGCTGCCATGCGGACGCGAATTACATGAAGGGATACCCCATCCCCACGGACCAGTTTGCCAAATACAACACCAGCGTCCATCACGACGCGCTCGCGGTGCGGGGCGATCTGACCGCGCCCACCTGCAGCACGTGCCACGGCAA
>DATIWA010000235.1:0-5276 GCA_035465515.1 Candidatus Limnocylindrales bacterium
CAGGGAACGGCCAGCAGCCAGTCAAGATAATTGCGCGAAACTGTTGACTCGGCCGACATGGGCGGCATGGCCTCCAGCTTCTTGAGTTCCTGGATCGCCTTTTCCTGCACGTCCTTGGGCATGCCCGCGGCGTCTATCTTCTTCTTGAGCTCGTCAAACTCGCTCTTTTCACCTCGGCCCAGTTCCTTCTGGATGGCCTTGATTTTCTCGTTGAGGTAGTACTCCTTCTGCGCCCGCTCCATCTGCCGCTTTACGCGGGTCTGGATGGTGCGGTCCATGTTCAGCTTCTCAATCTCGATGTCGAGCACGTCGGCAATGCGGTTCAGCCGCTCCACCGGATCGAAGATTTCCAGGAGCTCCTGCTTTTCTTCAATCGAGAGCTGAAGATTCTGCGCGATGGTATCACTCAGCTTGGCCGGGTCGCTCATGCCGGTGATAATCACCGGTTCCAGGTTCAGCGACTGGCAGAGCTTTACATACTGATCAAACAGGCTGTGCACCCGCTGCATGGCGGTCTCAAGCACAGGCGTTGTCTCAGTGGAGTACTTCACGGTACGGACGGTGGCTTCAAAATAGCCGTCGGCGTTCTTCAGGTCCAGGATCTTGCCGCGCTCCACGCCTTCCACCAGCACCTTGATGTTGCCGTCGGGCAGCTTCAGGTTCTGAACAATGTTGGCAATGGTGCCGACCTGGTAAATTTCATGCGGCTTGGGCTCGTCCACGCTGGCATCGTGCTGCGTAGCGAGAAAGATCTTGCGATCTGAGGCCAGCGCTTCTTCCAGCGCGCGCACGCTGGACTCGCGGCCTACAATGAACGGCGTCATCATATAAGGGAAGATGACGACGTCGCGAATCGGCATCATCGGGAGCCGGCGTGTCTCGAATTTTTCCTTGTTTTGGGTCACAGATTAACCTTGGGCCCCCTGCCTGATACGTGGTGCTGGATGGCAGTTGGCTGTCTTTTAAGAATATCACGCGAAGCAAGCCTTGTTGGGCGGAGTATTGGCCGGCCGCGCGCCGGATGCAGCGAAATCATAAGCTTCCGGCCCTGGTGACGAAAGTTATGAGACGCTCAGGAATCAGAGTGCAAAACCTTAGTTCCCGGTGAGATCCCAACACTGGAGCCCGGACGCCCGGCGTTGCCGGGCGCCCGGGAGTTGCCATGACCGGGCTTAAAGGCCGGCCTGCTGTTTTTTCTGGAGGACGAAATGTGCGCGCCGGTTCTGTGACCAGCAGGAATCGTTTTCCGCGGTCGTGCAGAAAGGCCGCTCTTTTCCATAGCTGATCAGCTTGATGCGGTCCGAACTGATCCCCTGTCTCACCAGCCCGTCCTGCACATCCTTGGCGCGGTTCTGCCCCAGCGCCATGTTGTAGTCTTCTGATCCGCGCTCGTCGCAATGGCCTTCAATCAACAGCTGCCAGTCCGGATGAGCGGCCAGGAACCGGGCGTCGGCATCCAGTTTGGCCTGTTCATCGTTGCGAATGTCCGCATTGTCGTAGTTGAAAAATATGTCTTTTACGTTCCGGGCGAACAGCTGTTCGTCAGAAATCTGCGGTACGGTTTTGTGTGCCGGAGCAGGCGGCTGAACCGGCTGTGGTGAGGCGGCCACGCTCACGGTGGGTGCCGGCGCGGCAGGCGGCGGGGTGGGCGGAGTTGATTTGGCTATGGTGTGGTGGCATCCGGTGGCCAGAAACGCGAGACCAGCGGCAACAATGAATGGGGCAACAGACTTCATGAGTCTCTCCTGAAAAAGGCGTTCGCAAGCGCATAAACGCCGGCTGTTCGGGGCAAATGTTCTTTTCGGTTTGCAGGACGGGGAAAAGGAATACTCAGCAGCGCAGAACGGCCCTACAGTCGCCGGGTTGCACGCCAGCAAGCCCGGATCCGCTATGGGAAAGGAGCAGGCGGAGCGCCGAAATGCATGACTTGCCAGCCCGGGCCAGAACACCCGCCGCGGCATCGAGAACAAGGAAGACCAGCATCAGGAGCGCTTTTCTGGCGCGGAAAACGGTGATGGGACCGTGAGTGGCCTGAAAGGGGCCTTGCGCTACAGGGAAGAAAAACAACAGGAGCACGCAGATGGAGACGCAGGAAATCGACCATGGCGCAAACATCCGCGTGAGCATGAGCAAGTATTATTCAGAGTTGCTGGAGCGTCAAGCTTTCTCATCGCACAGCGATAGATGTACCTTCCGGCAAGGGCCTGGAGTAACCGGCACTGTGCCGCTGGACCTTAAGGGGCCCTTATCTGGCCGCGAACGTGAGCTGGGCGTCCACTTCCTTTACCCCTTCCGTCCTTCGGGCGATATCGAGGACCCGCTGGCGTGTTTGCAAGTCGCGCACCTGCCCCTGCAATGTGACCGCGCCTTCGTGAACTTTGAGTTTGAGTTCGGAAAAGCCGGCATCGGCCAAATTGCGCTGCACGCGGGCGAACAGGGCTTTGTCGGCGACCGCGGGAGGGTAGAGCACTAATTCATTACGGACCGATTCCAGGTGGGGTATGCCGCGAAGCCGGGTGACGAGATGGCGTCGCGTGCTATCGAGCTCCACGCTTCCCGTCAGCGTGACCACGCCGTCTTCCACCTCCGCTTTTACGTTTTTGTAGTCGGCTTTGCCGGCAAGAGTCCGGCTGACTGCGGCGCGGATCTGCCCGTCATAGCGCCCGCCCCGCCGCTGCGCCATGACGGGCAGAAGGGCGACGCACAGAAGCAAAAAATGGACAAGGAGAACCCTGCGCAACATGTTTCCTCCCCGGCGTTCAGACACCTGTTACGAGCCCAATGCTAAAGGAACTTCCGCCGGGTTTCCCGTGACAAGGGTCACAACCAGGTGCGGGGCAGAGAAGTCCCAGCCTTCACCGAACAGAAGCCGGGGTCCGGTCCTTTCCGGGTTGTTCGATTTCGACCAGCCGGCGCATCTGCTCCATGTAGCGTTTGCTGTCGAATTTTTTCGAAGTGCTGTTGAAAGACATGTAGCGGACCTGGCCGAAGACCGGGCGATCAAACCAGGGCCGGTCGTGCTTGCCCACGATGGCCCAGGCAATTCCGGCATAGCCGTTGGGATCGCGGCCGTCCAGCTCATACTTGTCGTTCAAATATACGGCGGTGCGGAAGGCATGGGCGGGCGTTTTCGACCACTCCAGGATCTTCTTGGCCCAGTACATGCGCATGTAATTGTGCATCCAGCCGGTGACCACCATCTGCTGCTGGGCGGCGTTCCAAAGCGGGTCGTGAGTTTGTGCTTCCTCGAGCTGGCGGTCGGTATAGATCTTGCGCTGGTCAGCGGCGTGTTCCGCCAGCGTCTTGTGCGCCCAGGGCTCGGCGCATTCGAAACTGTCATAGTCCGGGTTGAATCGGACAAAGTTCACACCTAATTCGCGCCGCACTATGAGCTGCTCCAGAAAGGCGTCTTTGGCCGCCCGCGGCACATTCGCTTTTTCAACCGCAAGAGCCACTGTATGCGGTCCCATGTGGCCGAAGTGCAGGTAAGGAGAGAGATGGCTGGTGGCGTTGAGTTCGGGCCTGTTGCGGTCTTTTACGTACCCGGCCAGTCCGTGCTTAAGAAAGGCCCTGAGGCACTTGATGGCCTCGTCCGTGCCGCCGGTGAAATGCGTACTCGGCGGGACTGAACGGTCAAGCGTCCAATCCGCGGTAATGTCCGCGCCGGGGGGAAGCGAGCGCAGGCCCTTGGGCGATCCCCAAGGTACTGTGGCTTTGCTGTTTCCCACCGGCTTCAGAAATTCCGGAAGCAGCCGGTGAATGACGCGGCGCGCCGTATAAGCCGCGTACTGCTCTTTGAGCAGCAGCCGGGAAGGAACGATGACGTCGGCGTCCACCGTCCAGAAGGGAATGCGGAGATGTTTGGCCGCAAGCATGCGCCACTTTTCGGTTTCCCGCAGGGGGTTCTCGTCGCTGATCACCAGCGCAGGATTCACTTCTTCGCAGAACTTGAACAGATGATGTTCAGGATAACGGCGAAGCACAAAGCCGATCCCCCGCTCCGCAAGCCGGCCCGCGATGGCAGGAATTCCCTGGCTGAGAAACTGGTAGTGGCGAATATTGGCATGGGGATAAAACGGAACGGGCGCGAAGAAGACCACGCAGGGTCTTCCCAGCCGGTTGGCCGCGCGCACCGCTGTTTCCAGGGCAGGATTATCCAGAGCCCGCTGGGCGCGCTGCATCCAGTAGACGACGCAGGCGCCGCCGGGTTCGGGCGCGCCTTGGCTGCGCACCGTGACCCGCGGGTCGGACGCGAGTTGCTGAAGGTCGTCCATACTTAAGAACTATCATGGCCGGAGGCGGGGCGGGAACCCGGGCGATTTCCGAGCGGCGCGTTCCGGATCGAAGTGACGAAAATCACAGCGCGCCATCCCGCAACATTGATATCCTGCCTTGGTATGCAAGAACGTGGTTCGCTGTGTGGGTCGGTCCTGTTGGTTTGTCTGACAGCATCGCTTACCGGCATTCTTGCGGGATGCGGAACGGGCGCCCTTAGCGGAAGCAAGCCTGGTTCCGGGCCGGCCGAGACCACCCCTTCAACGAGCGCGCCAACCGGTTACCTGACATGGAAGAACGACCGGCTGCGCACGGGCCTCCAGTCGAACGAGACAATCCTGACTCCGGCAAATGTAAACCCCGCGCAGTTCGGGGAGAAATTTTCCTACCCGCTGGATGCCTGGACTTATGCGCAGCCTTTGTATGTTGCCGGCCTCACTATCGGAGGCGCAAAGCACAACGTGGTCTTTGTGGCCACCGAGCACGACAGTGTGTATGCGTTTGACGCCGATCGTCCGGGCCCGCCGATCTGGCAGATAAGCTTCCTCGGCCCCGGGACCACAACCGTGCCCTCGGTCGCCACCAAGGACAGATTCCTTGCCCCGAACGGAATCGGGATCACCAGCACACCTGTGATCGACCCCAATAGCGGAACAATTTATGTGCTGGCACAGACGGTTGAAAACGGCGTTTACGCAAACAAGTTGCATGCGCTGGACCTTGCTTCAGGCGCCGACAAGCCGGGGAGCCCCGTCGCGCTCTCCGCAGCCGGCTTTCAGGCCAAACAGGAGTTTCAGCGTTCGGCCCTCCTGCTGGCCAACGGCAATATTTATGTCGCGTTTGCCTCGTACGCGGGAGACAGGCTGCCCTACAACGGCTGGGTCTTTGCTGTTGACGCCGCCTCCCTCAGACAGATCGCGAGCTGGAATGCCACTGCGTCAGGCAGCCAGGGAGGCATATGGATGGCCGGCACAGGGCCCGCGGCCGATGAGGATGGGAAC
>DATIWA010000236.1:0-2402 GCA_035465515.1 Candidatus Limnocylindrales bacterium
CAATTTCCACCGCGCGCTGGTCCCCATGCGCCAGTTCGCCTACCACCCGGTTCGCCTTGTGGGTGAGATCGATGGCGTCCATCATTTCCACCACTCGTTCATCAAGCCTGCGGCGCTCGCTGGGCGATACCCACGGCCGGCGATTGACTCCAGTGGCGGCTTCCACTGCCACACGGACGCTTTCATACACCGTCAGATCGGGAAAGACCTCCGTGATCTGGAACGTCCGCACGATGCCCCGGGCCACCCGCCCCACCACCGTCCTCTTGCCGATGTTCTCGCCGTGGAACCATACCTCGCCGGCTGTGCAGGGAAGGAACCCGCTGATCAGGTTGAAGAACGTGGTCTTGCCCGCGCCGTTCTGCCCGATCACCGCGCGCAGCTCTCCCGCCCGCATATCGAAGGAAACCTCATCAACCGCGCGCAAGGCCCCAAAGTGGCGGCTCACGCGGTTGAGGCGCAGCAGGTCCGTGCGCTCGGTGGACCCTGCGACTCCGTCCGGCGCGCCGGCCGCGTTCGACGGAGGGAACGGAGGTTGTTCGTTGGTCTCGGTGTTCACGCTGCCTCCGTGCCGCGGCTGACCATGCCGAGCAGCCCTTTCGGGAACAGGAGCACAATCGCCACGAAGATCAGGCCGATGAAGCTCATCCAATTGCCCGTGATGCTGGAAAGATAATCCTGCGCAATGACAAAAATCGCCGTGCCCAGGAGCGGCCCCCAGAAGCTGCGCATCCCGCCGAGCACGATCATCATGACGAAATCACCGGAGAGGATCCAGTGCAAATCCTGGGGTGAAGTGAAATTAAACAGCAGCGCGTTGAGCGTTCCCGCCAGCCCTGTGATCAGGCCGGCGATGGCGAAGGACGCCCAGACGTAGAGGTCCGTGCGCACGCCGAGAAATTCCATTCGCCGGCGGTTCTCCCGGATCGCCACCCAGGTGTGGCCCAGAGGCGACCGGAGCACAGTACGCATAAAGATGACGCCAAGCGTAAAGCAGATCAGCACCAGGTAATAGAAATTGGTCTGGTCCAGCGCGATGGTGAAGCGGCCAAAATGGATGGGCTGGCGCTCGAAGCCGGCAAGCCCGTCCTCCCCGCCGGTGACGTTGTTCCAGCGGACGGCGACGAAATAGAAGAGTTGGCCGATGGCGATCGTGATCATGGCGAAGTAAATGCCGCGCCGGCGCATCACCAGCGGCCCCAGAATGGCCGCAGCCAGCCCGCCGGCAAGCGTGCCGATGATGATCGCCAGCGGCGTGCTTGGGGACAGGTATTTGAGCGTCATACCGGCGCCGTACGCCCCGATTCCGAAGTAGGCGGCCTGTCCGAACGAGAGCCCCCCTGTGAAGCCAAACAGGATGTTCAGTCCCATGGTAGCCAGTGCGTAGATCAGGATCTTGGAACCGAGCGCCGAGTAGCTTCCAACAACCCGGAGCCACCAGGGAACTGTGATTAGAGCTACCCATAGCAGAACGAGCGTGCCGTAACGCAGACGAGCCTGTGCCGTCCGGAAATTCATTCAAATATGCTCTCTTTCCCCATGAGCCCGCGAGGCCTGAGTACCAGGACCACGAGCATGATGAAGTAGATCACTGCCTCGCTCGCAGCAGGGTAATAGGTGGTTGTAATTCCTGCGGCCACGCCGATCAGCAGGCCTCCCAGCACCGCACCCGCCAGGCTTCCGACGCCACCCACGATGACGGCGACGAAACTCGGCATGAGCAGGCTGTCGCCCATCGGCGGAGTCAGGCCAAGGATCCCCGCGGCCAAAACGCCGGCAAGCCCCGCGAAGAAGCAGCCGATTCCGAAGTTCAGCGCGCGGAGCTTGTAGATGTTCACGCCGAGCGCGGACACCGTCTCCAGGTCTCTGGTTCCGGCCCGAATGCGAACGCCCACCAGGCTGTACCGGAGCAGCAGGTATAACCCGCCGGTTACTATGCCCGTAATCAGGATGATGACAACCCGGTACCCGGTGATGAAGAAGTAGTTGGAACTCAGTGGCTGGTCCAGAACAGGGGGAACAGCAGAGGGCAGCCCCTGCGAGCCCCAGATGGTGCGCGTGAGGTCCTGAATGATGAGCGCCAATCCGAACGTAAGCAGCAGACTGTAGAGCGGGTCAGCGCGTTTGTAGAGCTTCCGGATGAGCGCCTGTTCCACTGCTAATCCCAGGCACCCGGCCAGAAGCGGACCGACAACGAGCGCTCCCCAGAAGCCCAGATAAGGGGTCAGCGTAAAGGCCAGATAGGCGCCTACAACCAAAAAGCCCCCGTGCGCCATGTTGATCACAGAGTTGAGGCTCAGAATCAAGGCCAGCCCTAAGGCCATAAGCGCGTAGAAGACGCCTTGCAGCAGTCCGTTGAACGCGTTGAAAAGCAGCAACTCCATGTGATGAGTTTCTCCTCA
>DATIWA010000237.1:0-3822 GCA_035465515.1 Candidatus Limnocylindrales bacterium
CGGAGATGGCAAGCGCGGGCTGATTCGGAGTCAGATGATGGTTCCTCAGGAGCTCGCCATACTCATTGAGTCCCACCGCTTCCATGTCTGTGGGCAGGCTGGGAAAGGAGAAGAACACCCGCTCATTAAATGCCGCCGGGATGGCGAAAACATCTTTCCCGGCGAAGGAGCCCGGCTGAAATACAACGGGAGACCAGTTCAGCTTGCGCGCCGCAACCAGCAGTTCCCGAAGTTCCCTGCCCTGCCCCAGGAACAAGACTGCGTTTATTTTGTCCTTGAACAGTGAATCGGCAATCCGTTCCCCTTCTGCAGTTGAGGCCGTGTATTTCAGAGACACCACGGAGGCGAAGGATTTGTCGCGGCATTCCCTCACCACAAAGTCGGCCAGTTCCCGGTTTTCCGGCGTGAATACCACAGAGATGGGCGAGTCCCTGGCCTCAAGGCGCTCCCTGGCGAACCTGACCAGCACCCGCGCCTGCTGCGACACTCCCGAGAGCACGTAAAAAATCTTGGATTTGTCTGACGACTCTTCACCGTCCGGCCGCGAGGCAAACGGCGTGATCACCGGAACGCCGGCGTTCTGCATGGCGTCTTCCACTCCGCGCTCCGCGCCCGGAGCCAGGATTCCGGCCAGGGCAAAGATGTTCTTGCTGCGCACGAAGTCTTCCGCCTGCTGGACAATCTCCGCGTTAGAACCGCTCACCGGCAGCAGTTCGAACTCGACGCTCCGCCCGTAAATTCCGCCTTGCTGGTTCAGGTCGGCAAAATAGGCCCGCAACAGCGCGCCAAAATTCTGCCCGGCCGCGGCCATCGGTCCGCTGGCCGGAACAATGGTCCCGATGCGGATGGTGGTCTTCGTCACCCCGGGATCAAGCTCGTGGCCCAACCGCTTCAGGTAATCCACCAGGCTGTCCAGGTCCTGTGCGGACATGCTGAAACGCGGCATGGCCGTGCCCAGCTCATTTCCCGCCGGGTCCACTCCCTCCGCGATGGCCCGCCGCAACGACTTCATGTCATACGCCGGGCGGTTCCGCGCCAGCGGGTCGCTGCTGGTGAGCGGCGCGCTGAGAATGTCCCAGGTGATGTTGGAAGGCGTGACCCCGCCTTCCGGCCTTCCCTGGCCGTCCGCGCCATGGCAGCTCGCGCAGGGCATCAGGCTGGCCGGGATGCGTGTTGTGCCGCCGGCCAGCACCGCTTCCACTGGAGTTTTCGACCCGCTCTCTCCTTTGGTATATATCTGCTTTCCGACGTCCGCGTCGTCTCCGTCTTGCGCGCGCAAAACTCCCGCCGCCGTCAGCCACAGGACCGCGACAACAAGCCATGTCGCGCGCCGGCGCACTCGTAGCCCGCCGTTCTCCGGCAAAGACCTTTTCTGCTCTGTCTCATCCATCCTTCGCAACATCACGTCCTTCTTTCGCCAGAACTCTCTGCTCTGGCCCTCTGCGCCTTGCAATCATCGGTTTTTTGCCGGCCCGCCGGCCGACGGCAGGCTCACATTGGAGCTTACCGACCGTGGCAGCGCCCGCAACATCATGTAGGGGAGCTGGTTGGTGACGTTGAGTGACGGAATATGCACCATGATGTAGTACACGCCCGCTTTCGGTGGAGTAAAACCGAAGCGATAAACGCCGTCGCCCGCCGGTTCGGCTTCAAACCGCAACTGGCGCAGGCCTTCCGCCAGCAATACGGTGATGTTGACGTCCTTCAGTCCGTCCCTGGGTTTTGCCGTGACCGCATCCAGAAGCTTGAATGAGACCTGCACCGGATCGCCCGGATGCACCTGCAGATCGTCCGTCAGCGCATGCAGCGTCACCGGCACCTCCGGGCCCTTCTTGAGCAGGGTGTTGACCTGGATGGAAGCCTTGAAGCAGTGGGAGACTGAAGGCGAGTCCACAAACACCGGCACGTCATAGACCGCCGCCTTGGGAAGCTTGACTCCGATCGAGTAAATGCCCGGCGAAGTCTCATGGATGCTGCGGTCCAGCACCATGGCCGAGTTGGGCGTCTTGCCATAGCCCTCCATGCTGAACATGGGGGCGGCCATGCCTTCGGTGTAGAAGTAAATGCGGCGGTCGGCGGGATTCGCCACAAACGCCGACGTGAGGTCAAGAGACGGCGCAATCGTGGATGCCAGCACATCCGACGCGTGGGCGGGCGGCAACTGTCCGGCGACAAAATCGGCCGTGCCGTCGCTCTTGCCGATGTCCGAAAGCGGGATCAACGTCACGTTTTCGCTGCCCCGCGCGTGCACGTAAACGTAGGAAGCGCTGAACGCCAGCTGGTACGGCTCATGGCCGACCTTGTAAAGCTGCTTCAGACGGTTGGAGGAAACGTCAAACAGCAGAACGGTATCGTCGCTTTCATTGGCTGCGAAACCCCAGCGGCCGTCCGGCGTGATTCGCACCGTGTTGATTCCGGGATTCGCTTTAATGGTGGCAGTCAGGTTCCCTTCATCCGCTGAGATCACGCTGATCTTGCCCTCAGCGCGGCTGGCCACGTACACCGACCTGCTCTGCGAGGAATAGTCCAGGGAAACCGGCTCGCGTCCAACCGCCACGTTGTTTACCTTGGCCAACTTCGCCGTGCTGATCACGGAAACCGTTGCGTCGTCCTGGTTGGTTACGTAAGCATGCCGGGATTCATCAAACACAATTTCATGGTGCCCCTTGCCGGTGGCAATGTGGGCCGCGACCTTGAGCGTGGCCGCGTCCAGCACGGTCACTCCGCTGGCTTCAGGCTTGTCTGAATCGTTCGCGATCCATAGATATTTCCCGTCCGGCTGAAGCACCACGCGGTTCGGGTTCTCGCCGCCATCAAGATTGGCCGTGACCCGGAAGGTCAGCGTATCCACAACCGCCACCCGGTTGATGGACGGCATGCTGACGAACAGCCGGTCGTGGTCTCCGGTGAGCGCCCAGTCCAGGCCCGGCGCCTTTAGATCGATCATCGCGTACAGCCGGCTGGAACTGAAGCCCACGCGTGGATCAATCACCAGAATGGACGGCTCCTTGGTGAGGGCAAGAACATAGTAGGTGTTCAGGTCCACCTCAGGACGGGCGGCAAACTGCATTTGCAGAAATGACTGGATTTTGTTGTGGCATGACGTTTCGTCGGCCAGTTTGCCGTTCACCGTCCTGTCCATCCACGCAGCCACATTCAATCCCGTAAGCGGCGTGCCGGTGGCATCTGTAAAACGGAACTGCATGATCGCCTGCTCCCCTTCCACGGGATCGAAGCTGCTCAGCTGGCTCAGGCTGACCGGAACAGGGCCGCGCTTAATGACCACGTCCTTCAAAGAAGGCACGATCCTGTAATCCACCTTCACGCCTGAAATAGTCGCCGAATCCTGCCACTCCTGGTGCCAGTCATCTTCAGCCGTGGCAGCGCGCGGCTCCAGCGTGGGTTCCGCGGAGGGCGCATGCGCCGGTCGGGCTTTTCCGGCGGGCTTCGTACTGCCCGGAGCGTCGTCTGGCAACGGCACACTATGCTTCTTCGCCGATTGCGCGTTCAGAGAAATAAGAAAGACTGACAGCAAGAGGAAAATGAAAACAATTTTCAATAGCTTCATCATCGGCACCACCACATCCCGGAAATCGTAAGTTTTTGCGAAAGGACAAAAGAACAGAGGAGCAGCTCGTGTGAGCTGCTCCTCTGCTGGTTTACGGCGTCACGCGCAGCAGTCCCCACAGTCCGCGATCGAACTGCATGTTCTGGTGCGTGCGGTACAGATAGTCGCCTGGCACCTTGAAATTGCCGCCGGCGCCGTTCACCGGGACGATGTCAAAGTGGCTGGAAGGACCAACGCCCATCTGTGAACCTTCC
>DATIWA010000238.1:0-6999 GCA_035465515.1 Candidatus Limnocylindrales bacterium
CTATAAACAGCAGGAGCGAAACTGATGCCGAAACGCATGTTTGATTCTCTGGACGCTTTAAAGGAATGCGTGGGCCAGGAAATTGTAGTGACAGACTGGTTCCAGATGACCCAGGAACGAATCCAGCAGTTTGCCGACGCCACTCTGGACCACAACTGGATCCACGTGGACGTGGAACGTGCCAGGCGTGAATCGCCCTTCAAGATGCCGATTGCCCACGGCTTTCTTACGCTTTCACTGCTGGCCTACTTCATGCAGGAATTCATCGGCGTCAAGCAGGGAGTTCGCATGGGGCTGAATTACGGGTTGAACCGATTGCGCTTTGTTTCGCCGGTACGGGCAGGCACGAACATTCGCGCCCGCTTCACGCTCCAATCGGTAAAAGACGTAGGGCCGGCGGGGCTGGAAGCGGAATACAATGCGTCGGTTGAAACCGAAGGCGGCGACAAGCCGGCATTAGTGGCGGAGTGGCTGGTGCGGTACTACCGCTAGGTGTTACACCGACCCACGTTCCACGGCCATCAATCCCACACGCAGCAGGAGTTTGGTAACTTCACCCAGGCTGGCGAAGCGCTGGTCTTTGGTCAACCCATGATGGTAGCGGTAGTAAATCTGCTGAATGATCACTGCCACCTTGAACAGCGCAAACACGTAATAAAACAGAATGTTTGAGACGTCCCGGCCGGTCTTTTGGGCGTAACGCGTGATCAGTTCCTGGCGGGTCAGGCTTCCGGGAATGCCCGTGGGGCCCCAGCGGACCATCTGTACGGGGGCAGGATCGTCGGCATTTACCCAATAGGCCAGCGCGGTGCCCAGGTCCGTGAGGGGATCGCCAAGCGTGCACATCTCCCAATCGAGCACGGCCTTGATGCGGGTGATGTCGTCCTCCGCCAAAACCATGTTGTCATACTTGTAATCGTTATGTACCAGCGTGGCGCCGCTGTGCGACGGCATGCGAGCTGCGAGCCATGCGGTAATGCGCTCGATTTCCGGCAGTTCGTGCGTCCTGGAGCCGTGGTAGCGCTCGATCCATCCCTTTACCTGGCGCTCCAGATAGCCCTGCGGCTTGCCCAGATCGCCGAGCCCAAGGGCGTTATAGTCAAGCGAGTGCAGAGCGGCCAGATTGTCAATGAAGGATTCGCTCAGACGGCGCGCGGTTTCAGGCGCAAGCTCAAGCCCTTCGGGCAGGTTTCGGCGGAGGATTACGCCGCGCACCCGCTCCATCACATAGAAAGGCGCGCCGATGACCGACTCGTCCGTGCAGTGCAGCAACGGTCTGGGCGCGGGGTAAGCTCCGTACAACTTCGAGAGAACGTGAAATTCCCGCCCCATGTCATGCGCGGACTTGACCTTGCTGCCGAAAGGCGGGCGGCGCAATACCATTTCTTTGCCGCCCAGCGTCACCGAGTAGGTGAGATTGGAGTGCCCGCTGGGAAACTGCCTGACCGCCAGCGGCCCCTGCAATTCGGGAAAGTGGCTGCGCAGGTACGGTTCCAGCCCGGCGAGGTCAAGTTCTTCGCCGCTGCGGATTGCGCCGGAATGGTCCTGAAAATCGCTCATTGAGGAAGCAGCTTCGGACATAGGTGCTTTTCCGATCTAGGTTGAAACCTGCACGCCGTATTTCTTGAGCATCTGCCGCGCCACAACCATCTTGTGGACCTCGTCCGGCCCGTCATAAATGCGGGCGCCGCGCTCCGCGGCCCAGAAGGCAGCAAGCGGCGTTTCAGTGGTCAGGCCCATGCCGCCGTGCGTCTGTATGGCGCGGTCCAGCACCTTCAACAGCACGCCTGCAACATAAAACTTGATGCAGGAAATTTCCTCGCGCGCTCCGAGCTGGCCCAGCGTCTGGATCTTCCACGCGGCCTCAAGCACCATGAGGCGTGAAGCGTTGATCTCGGCGCGGCTCTCGGCAATCCAGGCCTGCACGATCTGCCGGGTGCCCAGCGGCTTGCCGGGGGCAAGTTCGCGTTCCGCTGCCCGCTTGCACATCAGCTCCAGCGCCCGCTCGCACAGCCCGAGCCAGCGCATGCAGTGGTGAATGCGTCCCGCGCCCAGGCGTTCCTGGGCAATGGCGAACCCCGCGCCTTCCTTGCCGAGAAGATTTTTCTGCGGCACACGGCAGTTTTCAAAACGCACTTCAGCGTGGCTGGCATGGTCCTCACCCACGTGCCCCATCACGCTGAGATTCTTCACGATCTTGAAGCCCGGCGTATTGAGGGGGACCAGGATCTGGCTGGCTCGCTGGTGCGGCGGAGCGTCCGGATTTGTCACAGCCATGGTCACGGCGAAGGTGGCGCCGTCAGCGGAAGAAGCGAACCACTTATGGCCGTTGATCACGTAATCGCTGCCATCTTTCACGGCTGTTGTGCTCATCCACGTGGGATTGGAGCCGGCGTGTTCCGGTTCCGTCATGGCAAAGCAGCTCCGGATATCGCCTCGCAGAAGGGGCTCAAGATACGTTTTCTTCTGCTCGGATGTCCCGTGCTCCAGGAGGATTTCCATATTGCCCGCATCGGGGGCCTGGCAGTTGAACACGTAATGCCCCAGCAGGCTGCGCCCCAGGACCGCGCTGACCATGCCATGCTCCATCAGGCCCAGCCCCATGCCGCCGTGTTCTTTGGGAATCTGCGGACACCACAGGCCGAGGTCTTTTACTTTCTGCCGCGCGGCTTTGAGCCGGGGCAGGGTTGCGCGAAAACCGTTGGCCGCCACCTGTGGTTCAAGCGGGTAAACTTCTTTTTCCATGAACTGCTGGATTTCCGCGAGCGTCTTCTGCATTTGCGGTGAGATGGCAAAGTCCATAGCGCCTCCTGACTACCGGTACGTGAGAAAGTCCCGGTCCGTGATGTGCGGATAAGAATTATAAGAGCTCAGGGTGAACCGCCGGCCGGAGAAAACGAATTCGCTGTAGGCTGAATTCGCCACCATCCAGGCTGTCCTGAGGGTGGTTTCGGTGGAAAGGCCGAGAGCGCGCTGCATGGCCACCCCGGTCGGCCCGCCGGATGTGAAAACCGCGATTCTCCGGCCCCGGGGACCGTTGCCGGCAAGGGCGGCAAGGCCGCGCTGCACACGAGAGCAAAACTCGGTCCATGGTTCGATTCCGGGGCAGGGCAGCTCGCCACAGGCCCAACGGCCCACCACCACTTCGAAAAGGCGCTGAAAGGTCTTGAAGCGCGCGGCCTGGCCTTCAGCCTGCTCGAAGTTCCGGTAAAGATCGCGAATGTGCGGATCAGTCTCAATCAGCAGCGGCAGGGTCTGTTCGATCACAGCCTCCGCGCTGAATTCGTCGAAATCTCTGATGATCTGGACGCGGGGCCAGGGAAGCCCCGCGCGCTCATAGGACTGGCCAGCGATGCGGGCGGTCTCCTGCTGGCGGATCCTGGGTCCGGAATAAATTTCATCAAAGGCCAGCCGGTGCGAAGCCCAGTACGTTCCGAGCATGCGGCTCTGCTCCTCACCCTTGATGGAGAGTTGATCGTAGTTCTTTTCGAGAAATGAGGCCTGGCCGTGCCGGACAAGAAAAAGTTGGCTCATGAAACTGTGCGTATTATCTCAAACGAGAAAACCGCAGAGGATATCATGAAGCCGGTTCAGGAAAGAAATCAGGTCACACGCCAGTTGTGGCATTACTGCTTGCCGCCGCCGGTGGGCGCCCCACCCGCGGCTCCAGGGAGCGAGGCCGGGACTGTTACCCGGGCGTTGGCCGTCCCAATCACGCCTGTTGTGTTGTCGCGCACCGCCAGCCGCAAGCGGTAATTGCCGGCGGGCAGGTCCAGTGTTTCACTGCAGGGAAAGAACCTCTGCATCACCAGCTGATACTGCTCGGGCTTCAGGGCCGCCGCGAATGTCTGTCCATGCGTCTGCACCAGGCTTCCTTTCGGGCTGAACGCCTGGGCCACACAATCCACGCTGGCGTGCTGCAAGCCGTCATCCTGCAATTCAAAGCTGAGAGCATGAGCGTCAACCCCGTAGTTGATCATCACCTTGTTGCCGGTCTTCTCAGAAGGCGGCATCACGGCCGAACGGAACAGCAGGGCCGTCGAGACCGGAAACTCCGGGTTTAAGGCCTCGCCCAGATCAATGGCCTGCTGCCTGGGATCGAGATGGGCGTAGCCTTTGGGATCGGAAGCGAAATAGCCCTGGCGATAATGCAGCTTGATGCCGGGCCGGGCGATTTTGACCACGATCCTGCGAAACTTGCCGTCCCAGCTCTTGTTTTCCGGATAATACCCGAGCGTGTAATAGACAGAACCATCCTTCATGCCATCGAGGACGGCTTCATCAAGATAGTTGGTGTTGTAAAAGGCCCGGCCGCCTGTGCGCTCGGCCATGGTGTTCATGGTGGCGTGGGTGGACTCCATACCTTCGGGGGTGATGTCAAGTTGCGCCCCCATCGCGGAACGCCCCTCGATTGAGGACCCGCCAACCCGGCCCGTGGCCGTCCGGCCCAGATAGTTGCCGTTGCTGTCGCTGTTGCTCATGGAAGAATAAACGCTGTTTCCCACCACCCCGCGGGTATCAACCGGATAGACGGCCACTCGAGCGTTGGCAAGAAGACTGGAGACCTGCTCGATTGCGTTTCCGTAATTCGAATGCGATGACAGGGCCGCTTCCTGCGCGTGAGTATCGCTTGCTGTCATTCCGGATGGATCCGTAAAGAGCCCGGCCGGGAATGCCGAGGAGACCCAAATGAGGTTTTTTCGCCCCGGATACCCGGACAGCGTGCGGGCCAGCGATTTCAAGGCGGTCACCGTGAGCTCCACCCGCAAGTCCGTTTGGGCGGCCACCTGTTCGCGCTCAAATTCCTGGATCTGGGCCACCATTCCCTGGAGTCCCAGTTCACTCAATGCTTCCGTACCGGCCGGCGACAATGCGCCCGTTGGCGAGGCAGGGTCCTCCAGCACTGGAGAAGCAGATTGTTTGCTCTTGCTGATGGCTTCTTTGAGCAATGTGGGATCAGAGGTGAAATCCTGCAGAAGAAGCAGCCGGCCGGCCAGGGCATATACGGCGACGGGCTGGCCCGCGGGCAGCTTCTCCAGCACTTTGAGCATTTGTTCACGCGCATATTTCTGGGACACGATGTCCGTATTCAGAGCATCCAGCAGGAGCACGCTCAAGGCCCGGTTGGGCTTGTACGAAGGTATATTGCTGAACATATTGGGCGGCAGCTTTTGGGCTTGCCGGGTTTCTGGAGCCTGCTCCGGCTGTTGCAGGCTGAAGACCCGGATCTTTTGCGCGGCGCCCTCTTCGGTCAAGGAAAAGTCTTCCGGTTTGAGATCGGTGATGGGATGGCCCTTGCGGTCTGTCGCCACCACATCCACAACCACCAGACGCGTGGTTACCTTGAACGTTGGCAGGTGTTCCTGCGCGGGCTGCGATTTCTGCGGAGGTTGGGGAGCGGCAGACTGGGCATTCTGCTGCGCAAATGAGGCCGCCGTGGCCAGAGCAGCGCAAAGGACAAGCCGAATTGTCTGCGAACCTGTTTTCATATCTCTCTCTCCTCAAGATCCGACTTTGAAGCCAGCAACCCGATGATCACCCATCTTTTCAAGGGATTTTCTGGAATGTCTCGCTCATATATGCATCTGGCCTTCCAGCCATTTCAGTGCACCTGTTTGTTGCGAGACATCGTAGCAGGATTGAGGGCGGAGGGCAGCAGCAAACTATCCACCAAGCGGATAGTTATAAAACTAATAAAACTTTTAATTGACTAGTGCGCGGGGGAAGGCAGGCGCAAGTCAATACCGGCACCGGCATTGGCCTGGTCGGTTGCGGCCCTGTCCAGGTCGGCGACAGGATATCTTTTTGCCGTATGCTCGTTCAGGATCCAGAGGGTCTGCCCGGTAATCGCGTAGTTCTGCGCGGAAATGCGCCGCCCGTCGCGAAATACAAATACTGCCGGCACAGGTGGAACTGCTGACAATGACGTGCCCGGTGGCGGAGGCGGCGGCGCTTGAGCGCGTCTCTCCTGGTCTTCGCGCAGGTCCTGAATCTCATCCGACAGCCGCTGTACTTCCGCGGTCAACTGCGCCTCGTAACCGGTGCTGGTTGCTACAGCGGGTTGAGGAGCAGGCTGCTGATAGTAGGAGCTGTAGTCCTCTGGAAACAGAGGATAGTAGGGCAGGTACGTGGCGCCGAATCCGAATCCTCCAAACAGGCCGAAGTTGTCGAAGCATGGAAAGGTGAAGCATTGATTGAAGAAGGCGACCCTGTTGTAGTGATGAAAATGGTGAAAGTGCCGGTTGTGAAATGAAAAATGAGGGAATCCGCCCGAATTCGGGAAGCCGCCTGGATTGTGGAACCTTCCAACGGGCGCCATGGCGGCAACGCGCGGACCGCGAGCGCCCCGAAAGATTGGCGCGGGTCGTGCAACCGGGCCGGAGCGAAATGCCGGGCCTGAGCGAAAAGTGGGTCCCGATCTAAAGACTGGCCCTGAACGAAACGCCGGCCCTGAACGAAATGTCGGACCTGAACGAAACGCCGGCCCCGAACGAAACGCCGGCCCTGATGAAATCCTGGCAGGAGCTGCGGGGCGTGCGGCCATCCCGCGCATCTGGGCCTGACCGGTGAGCGAGAGGAGAAAAGCCGTCCCAAATATCGCACTCAAGAACAGCCTGTTCATACTTTGATTTTAGCTCTTTATTCAAGGCCGAATCGCAAACAATTTCTCCCGTGTTTTCAATCATCCCCAGACACGCCAGGCAAGCGCAACGCATTGACAGCGGCAACTATAATTCCGGGCATGAGAAAACCAGTGTTGCTGCTCATTGCCGGATTGGTGGTCGCGTCAGCATGCTGTACCGCGGTTGCACAGAGCCATATGAAACACCCTGTGACGACGGCGCCCGGCTCCAACGTATTCCGCATGGAAGAAGGTTTTGTGGACGCTCATGGCGTCCTGATCTATTACATGACTGTGGGACACGGCGCGCCGCTGATGATTGTGCATGGCGGTCCGGGAGCCTCCCACGACTACCTGCTGCCTTACCTTCTGCCGCT
>DATIWA010000239.1:0-5843 GCA_035465515.1 Candidatus Limnocylindrales bacterium
CCGTGCCGTTCAACAATCCGGTACGCGATGGAAAGACCAAGCCCTGTGCCGCCGGCGCGAGTCGTGAAAAAGGGATCAAAGATGCGTTCCAGGTTTTCCGGAGCGATCCCCACTCCCTGGTCCGCGACGTCCAGGAGCACAGAATCGTCCTCTTGCCGCGAACGTAAGGCAATCTTTCCACCCGACGGCATCGCTTGTATCGCATTCAATACGAGGTTCAACAGCACCTGCTTGATCTGCTCCGCATCAACCCAAACCGCCGGCCCTTGCGCGGACTCAATGCGGATTGTCGCGCCCGCCATTCTGGCGGTTTCGCCGGCCAGGTGGCTCACCGAATCCAGGAGCAACCGGGGTTCAATGAATGACGGCTGCGGAGGCTGCGGCCGGGCAAATTCGAGAAAATTCGTGAGCAGCCCCTTCAACCGGAGACTTCCCGCTCCGCCATTTCAGCGAACTCCTGCCGGGTTTCGTGCGGGAGTTCAGGACGGCGCAATATCTGGACGGCGCCTTCCAGCGAGCCCAGCGGGTTGCGGATTTCGTGCGCCAGGCCGGCAGATAATTCTCCCAGCGCGGAAAGCCGGTCGGCGCGGCGGAGCTGTTCAAGAGAAGCCTGGAGTTGCGCGTACGTTTGCCTCAATCTGGCTGCCGTGGCCTCAATCTTCTTTCGATGCGCGCGCTCCTGGTCGGCAAGCACGCCGGTCAGGCAGCCAACAGCGAAGAACATCACGATTTCCACATAACCGGCGGCGCGATATTCCGGTTCAAACCGCCATGCCAGGGTGATGTGAGGTATATAGGCAACAGCGGCAAGCGCGGCGGCTGCGGCGCCTCCGCGCCATCCGAACCAGATTGCCATCAGCAGTACAGGGATGTAGTACGCTCGCTGCAGGAGAGGATGCGCCCAGTAATAGCTGGTGGGGGTGTAGTAATGGAGCAGCGAGATAGCGCCGATTGCAAGGACCAACGCGGCGATGCGCAGACGTTGTGTGCCGCTATCGTTCATTTTCTCCGATTCTAGCACTGCAAAAGGCCATTGATCAGGAAGTCTCCGCGGCCCGCGGCATCATTCCTGTGTGACTTGCGTCACCGATTTGGCCTACACTTCCATATAACGTCCTACGGTTGAGGTGATCTCATGGCTGCTCCAATCCTCCTCACGCCAACAGCTCCCAAGCTGAAGAACGTGCTCTTCACCACCGATTTTTCCGCCGGCTCGCTCGCCGCTCTTCCATATGCCGGCGGCATCGCCCGAGCTTTTGGCGCCACCCTGCATTTGTGCCACATCGAGCCGCCCGCCCCGCTCTCCGCCGGGCTCGCCGATCCTCACCTCTATGAAGCCGCCGGCAAGGACGCTGCTCACAATCTGGCTGCGCTCCGCGAATTCCCCGACCTTAAAGGACTGGAGCCCGCCCTTGTCCTGGCTGAAGGCGATTTCAAAGATGAGCTCCTGAAGATCGTCAGCCATGCCAACATCGACCTCGTGGTGGCCGGCACCAGGGGACGCACGGGACTGCGCAAAATGTTGCTTGGCTCGGTTACCGAGGAGATATGCCGCGCCGTCACCTGCCCCATCCTGACGGTGGGGCCGGGTACAGCGCCGGATACCAAACGCCCTTTCCAGCGGATCTTGTTTCCCACCAATCTCTCTCAGCTCAGCCATAAAACAGTGCCCTACATTGCCATGCTGGCCAGGGAGTTTAAATCGCAAATCATAGTGCTGCACGTGTTGCCGGAAGATGAAAAGCCGCTTGCCGCGTCCGTTCGCTCCGCCATGAAAAGGGATTTTGCCGAGCTCGCCGATTTCCAGCCGGACTACCTTGTCGCGTTTGGCAACACTGCTGAGGCGGTGTTGCGCGTGTCCCGCGAAAAGAATGCCGGCCTCATTGCCATGGGCATCCGCAACGCCTTCCGGCCCGGTGTATTGCGGGAGCGCACGGCGTATCGCATCATTGCCGAGGCCAACTGCCCGGTGCTGACGGTCAGGTGAAAAGCAGGCCGTTCTCGAATGGGGAAGAACCCACAAGGATCATCGTCAAGCAGCCGATTGGGGAGATCTGGACGGGGAGACGTTTGTGTATCCGCACGCGCCCGCTGCTCAACTGGGCAACGCACAACCCGGGAACCATAAACCCGGTGAGGTAAATCGCACGCTGGCAGCGGAGGGCCTGCGTAAGCAGGCACTCCGCATATATACGGCTAAGAATTGATGGCGACGCAGCAGGGCAAATCAGCACGCAGGCGGCGGGCTGCAATCTCCGTCCAAAGCGCAGGTGGTTGGATCGAAAGTGCAGAGCCCGGTGCGGAGAGCGCCGGCGATGCAATTGAGTTCGTCTTCGCACAGGACGCGAGCGCCGGCGCGGCTAAGCACACGGTCGTTTTCTTCCAGTTTCGTCATTTTTTCCTCCTGCCGAGAAAAGTACATCGATGTCGGCATTGTTGGCCTCATCGGCCAGTGCAATCCCAGAAGTATAAGGCTGCGCCGGCGGCAGAACTCTGTCTTCATCGCTATTTGTCGCACAGTGGTTTCAAATTGGAACTGGACTGACATCCCAGATTGGCAACACGCTGCGTCAGTCGCCTGTCTTCTCGAATTGGCCTGCGCAGAGCGCCCGGTTAACCCGGGTTGGTCCCTCGGCACGATGAAGGGAAGATAAGTTCTCCCGCGTTCTATTGGATGTGAGCGGTCGTCGGCGCCTCTCGGGTGCATTCCGCTCCAACATACGCTAGACTTTCCAATCAGCTTGATCTTGATCAGGCAAGTGGATCCGAGGTCACAGTAATGAAAACGAAAAGGATGCCGCTGGAAACCCGGCGGCCTGTCAGCCGGCCCAAGACTTTCCCTCCCCGGCGCGATTATTCTTCACTTTCAATCAAAGATCTTCTTGATGCGCGGGAGGCCTACCATGTCTATCTTTCCACGCTTGACAATGTCGTGGCTACCGCCATCGGCCGCTACCTGATTCACGAGAAGGACTGGTTCGCGAAGCATGCGCCGGACAGGGCCCGGCCGGCCGACTTTCCCCGCGTCACCGAACCGCGAACGCTGACCAATTCGGTCATCCGTCCCTGGTCCTGGCCTGCGGTGCTGGTTTTCGTACGAAAATGGGCGGACGCGGCGGAACTGAGCGCCAATGCTGTTCCCCGGTCTCTCTATCTGCCGGACGGGCGGGTGGTTCCGACTTGTGTGGTGCAGGCCGCGCCTGATGAGTCCCTGCCGCCGCCGGCCAGGGGCCCGGCCTTCAACAGCAGCATGGTTGGCGGCGGCTATTCATGCATGCGCCGGCACCAGGGTGAGCAAAGCCTGGGCACGTTTGCCTGCCTGATTCGCAAAGGCGGCTCCTACTATGCGTTGACCAATCGCCATGTCGCAGGCGGGGACGGTGAAGAGGTCAATGCCTACATTCGCGGCGAGTACCGAAGAGTGGGCATCGCATCGAACATCGCCGTGGACCGGCTGCTTATGTCGGCGGCATTTCCCAATTGGGCCGGCTCCCATACTTATCTGAACCTGGATGCAGGACTGGTCCGTGTGGATGACATCAGGGACTGGACCTCACAGGCGTTTGGCATTGGCGAGATCGGCGAAATGTTTGACGCCACCGAGCAGTCGCTCACGCTCGACCTCATCGGGGTGCCTCTGCGCGCCTTCGGCGGCTCCAGCGGGGTTGCGGAAGGAGAGATCCGCGCTCTCTTCTTCCGCTACGAGTCGCTCGGCGGCTATGACTACGCCACCGACGTGCTCATCGGTCCCAGGACGGACGGCAGGAAAATCAATTTTGATCGTCCGCTTACCGGTCCCGGAGACTCGGGTACGCTGTGGTTTTACGACCCTCCGAGGGAAATTGAACAACCAGCCACAAGCGCCGATTTTGAAAACCGCGCTGCCGGCCCCGAGCGCGGGCTGCGAGCGCGCCGGCTGCGCCCGGTGGCCATGCAGTGGGGCGGCCAGCGGTTCATACTGCCCAATGGCTCGCAAAGCTCATTTGCCCTCGGAAGCTTCCTTTCCACCATTTGCCGGTCTCTTGACGTGGAACTCGTACGTAACTGGAGCACCGGACACGATGAGTATTGGGGGAAAATCGGCCACTTCTCCATCGGCTGGAAAGCGTGCGACCAGTTGTCCGGGCCTTTGGCGCAGTTGATGCAGGCCAACCAGGCGCGCATCGGCTTTGACGATGCAACCATCAGCTCGGGGTCGGGATTTCGCGTCGGGAGAAAGGGATTTGTTCCTCTTGCCGATGTGCCCGACTACGTCTGGGTTTCGATGCCCGGCGTCCGGCCCAGTGAAGGCATTCAGCATTTTGCAGACATTGATATTGAAGACATCGATGGCGGTCCCCCGCTGCTGGAACGCTGTCACCAGGATCCGGCAAACATTTCAGCGAAGGTCTGGAAAGATTACTTTGACGGCTTTGCCGCCAAAGAAGTGGGGCCGGAAGAGGGCTGCCTGCCTTTTCGCGTCTGGCAGATATGGGAAGCCATGGTCGAGTATCTTCAACAGGGTGACGTTCTTCGCTTTGTCGCGGCCGGCGGCGTCATGGCGCATTATGTCGGTGACGCTTCGCAGCCGCTGCATTGCTCCTATCTGCACCATGGACAACCTCCCATGTTGACCGTGGACGGCAGGGAATATCCGGTCCCGCGGGATAGCGACGCATTCAAGCAATTCAAGACCACGCCGGCCTCCAAAATCCACGGCATCTACGAAGAAAACATGCTGGAAGTTGATACCGCGACCGCGCTGGCCGCCGTGGACGACATTTTGCGCAACGCAAATGGCGGTCCTCCTGAAGTGAAGTCCGGGCATGAAGCGGCGATTTCCGTGATCCGCCTCATGCACGATGCGCAGGAACGACTTTCTCCTCAGGACATTATTGACGCTGACGATCCCGAGTCCGGCCCCAGCGCGCGCGCCCGGGCTTTGTGGAACAACCAGAAAGTCCGCAATGCCACGATTCAGTCCCTTGCGGACAGCGTGCAGGTCCTGGCGTCCCTGTGGACGAGCGCATGGAAGGCCGGCAAGGGCAGCAAAATCGACAAATCCAAACTGGTGGAGTTCCAGGAGGATGAGTTGGACCGCATCTACCGGCGCGACCGCAAATTCGTCCCCAGTTTGAGTCTGGACGAGATGGCGCAGAGCGGGAAGTTTGAACCGTAACGGGCGCGCACAGTCCGCGCCCGATTCTTGTAACCCGCTGCTCCTTAGCTACTCTAGTCTTAGAGAATTCAAAGAAACCCTGGGAAGACTAAGGAGCAGAGATGATATCCAACTCTATTCAGTTAGGGGCTCGCCGGGCTGCGATTACCGGGCTGCTGTTGACGATGATTGTAGCGATGAGTACTCCTGCCGCATTTGCGGCTACTGCCTCGAAGCAGGAAACAAAGCTTTCGCGCGTGGATTTCAACAAGACCATGCGTAAGCTATGGGAAGACCACATCACCTGGACGCGCCTGTACATCATCAGCGCGGCCGGGAACCTGCCGGACAAGAACGCCACTGCCCAACGCCTCCTGGCAAACCAGACCGACATCGGCAACGCCATTGCCGGTTTTTATGGGGAAGCCGCGGGAGCCAAACTCACAGGCCTGTTGAGGGACCATATTCTCGGCGCTGCCGCCTTGATAGATGCGGCGAAGAGCGGCGACAAAGCCAAGATCAGCGACGCCAGCGCAAAGTGGTATGCCAACGGCGATGAGATCGCCGCGTTCCTGAGCGGAGCCAATCCCGGGCAATGGCCTCTGGCCGCCATGAAGGCTGGCATGAAAATGCACCTGGACCTCACGTTGGCGGAGGCAACTGACCGTCTCCAAGGCAAGTACGAGGCTGACATCCAGGACTATGA
>DATIWA010000240.1:0-6172 GCA_035465515.1 Candidatus Limnocylindrales bacterium
GCGCAGGTTCAACATCAGGTCAGCCACCGCGTCTGCGCTCAGGGCCATGCCGGTAAAGTTCAGGTTCTTGCCGTCATCGGTCATTGCGTTGAGCCACACGGCATCGGTTTTGTTGACTGTATCGGCGACAAGGTTGAGCAGGTTTACCGGCCCCTTCTGGGCTTCCTTGAGTTCATCAATGACTTTCACCCGCCGTTCGAACATGTCAGCCTTGCGCTTGCTCGCTTCATATTTGGCTTTCACGTCCGCCAGCCGCTGGTTTTCAACGATGGCCCGCTGCAGGCTTTTCTCCAGCTGGTCATGTTCGCGTGTGACCCAGACATATGAAGCTGCCACTCCGGCCAGCAGACCCAGCACCACGAACAGCGCCAGCACCACTGTGCTCGAGCCTTCGCCGGGCATGGACACAGCAGCCGAGGACCGCTTTCCGCGCGTCTTCCGTGGAACTCCAAGCAGGTTAATGCGAATCATAGGTCTTCAAAGCTCCTGAGGGCCAAACCCACCGCCACCGCGAGCTGTCCCGGGTTCTGTTCCACAATCTCGTTTTCCGTGGAGTCCATGGGCGGCATGATTCTCTGGAACGGATTCAGGATCTCCACCGGCAGGGAAAACTCCTGCCGCAGCGCGTCCACCAGACCGGGGACTTTGGAAGAACCGCCCGCAATGTAAATCCGTTCAATGTGCTCGCCAGAAGCCGTGGCGCGGAAGAAATCAAACGTCTTCTGGATTTCCAGCACGATGATCTCGGTAACCTGCTGCAGGATCGGCAGCTTGGCGTCTTCGCTCACGGTGCCCACGCGCCGGCCCAGCTTCAGAGCTTCGGCGTCGTCAAAGCTCAGGTCCAGCTCCTTCTGAAGCGAGTCCGTGTACTGGTTCCCGCCCACGCTCACGTCGCGCGTGAACAGGGGCGTGGTGCCCTTTACGATATTGATGTTCATCACGCTGGCGCCCAGGTTCAGCAGGGCCACCGTGGAATCGTGCGAAGGGCTGTAGTTGTACTCGTAGCAGTTTTGCAGGGCGAAGGCGTCAATATCCACCACGGCGGGCGCCTTCCCCGCGAGCGAGAGGACGTTGGTGTAATTCAGGATCTTGTCTTTTTTCACCGCCACCAGCAGCACGTCCATCTGCGGCCCCGTGTCATCGGGATTCAGGATTTCAAAATCCACATTCACGTCGGCGATATCAAAGGGGATGTGCTGGGCCGCCTCCGTGTTGATGCTCTCGGCGAGTTCGGCCTCGCTCATCGGCTGCACGCCGATCTTCTTGACAATCACGGAATGGCCGCTCACCGAAGTCGCCACGCTTTTCGTCTTGATGCTGTGCTGCCCGAAGATCTTGCTGATGGCGCTGGAAACGCTGCCCGAATCCACGATCATCGAGTCCACAACAATATCGCTGGCCAGGGGCTCAACTCCCAGGTGAGAAACCATGATTTCGCCCTTGGACCGCTTGAGCTCGATCGCCTTGATGCTGCTCGAGCCGATGTCCAACCCGACTATCGATTTTCCTGAACCAAACATGCCGTCCGCCTTGTCCTTTTTCCCGAATTTCCCGTGTCCGTAATGATTACCTTGCCCCGGCCGCCTTTGCCGCTTTCGGCTTCTTCTTGGCGCCGCTCATGTTCATCGTGCTCTTCTGTTCCATCCACTGGTCCAGAATCGTCTTCTTGAACTTCCAGCGGTTCCCGAGCTTGAACGCAGGAATTTTCTCTTCGGTCACGTATTTGTACAGCGTGTCAGGACTGACTCCCAGATACTGCGAAGCCTGTCGTATGTTCATCACTTCACGCGAATCTGCCGCCATAAACGTAGCCTTTCCAAGGTGGGTTGCCGGCCTCACCAAGGCCCTTAGGGAAATCCTTTTGTCTTCTCGGGGGGAAATCTTCAGGTCGATTGCGAGTTATAGCTGGACAAATTCCGGAGGTCAATAGGTAACTTCCGGTTTCTACCCGTGTTTCCGGTATATCTTTAGGGCTAGTACCAGTTTTGCGGCTTGAACAATCTCAAAATCCTGAGCTGGATGGGACATTGAACCACAAGTTATTGTGGTATTGATGCACACGATTCGTGAGTTCACCTGAAATGTTACCAAGGGGGCATGACCAGGCTAGGGGATTATGCCGAGGAGAGTTACGAGATTCGGCCGCGAACCCCGCCATTTCCGCGCGCTCAGCGCTTGCGTGCGTTCGCAAAATTCGCGCAGCCTGATTTGATTCGCGGCCAATTCCGGCGCTGCTACGCCAGGTCGAAAAGCAGCACTTCAGTTCCGGTTGCTCCGCCTGTCAGCTTCACTTTCTGCTCCTGTGCCATGGCTGCTCCATCGCCGGCTTGCAGTTCGCTGCCGTTCAGATCGACCGACCCGCGCGCCACCTGCAACCAGACATAACGTCCGTCTAAAGGCTGATACTGCACAGATTCGCCGGGCGCCAGTTCCGTCGCAAACAGCCGGGCATCCTGGAACAGCTTTACCGCTCCGCTGCCGTTTCCTCCCTCCGGAGAGGCCACCAGGCGCAGCTTCCCTCTTTTTTCCTCCGCCGGAATTGCCTTCTGTTCATACATCGGCTTGATTCCGTTCTTCTCCGGCAGGATCCATATCTGGTAGAGATGCACCGGTTCCTGGCGGGAATGGTTGAACTCGCTGTGGCGGACGCCGGTGCCCGCGCTCATCTTCTGCACCTCGCCCGGGCGAATGATCGACCCCGTTCCCATGCTGTCCTTGTGCTCCAGCGAACCTTCAAGAACGTAAGTGATGATCTCCATATCGCGATGCGGGTGCGTTGGGAAACCGTGTCCCGGCTTCACCCAGTCCTCATTGATGACCCGCAGACTCCGGAAGCCCATGAAATCAGGATCAAAATAATCCGCGAAAGAAAATGTGTGATAGGTGTCCAGCCATCCGTGATCAGCATGGCCGCGTTCGCTCGCCCGTCTTATCTGAATCATTCCGCCCTCCCCGCCAATGAAGCCGCAGCGCGGACCGGCGCCGAAGCCGCCAGCAGAAGACCTCCCATGATGGCCACGTTCTTCAGAAAGTTCACCATCTGCTCCTGCTGCTGCGCGCCCTGATAGGCCCAGAAATTATGAAACGTAAGCGTCACCGGCACCAGAAACAGCGCCATAATCACGGCCGCATACCGCATCTGGAACCCAAGAAGCAGGGCGAGCCCACCCCCGATTTCAATGATCAGGGTCAACACCAGCGCCACCCTGGCGAGGGGGATCCCAGTAGAGGCCATCATGCCGGCAGTAGCGCTGAAATGAAGCAGCTTGCCCAGCCCGCTCAAGATAAACAATATGCTGATCAGCAGCCTGCCCAGCGCCGATCCAATTCTCTCGATATTCACTCTTTCCTCCTGGAGTGGTTCCTTCAGTCAGGTGGTTTAGATGCTTTGACATCAAAATAGTTTCAAGCACCCATTTCGCGGCGCGGGCCGGTCTGCCGGGCCCCGGCCGGCCTTGCCAGGGACCGCAGCGGGACACACCGGCCGTCGGCGATTATTTAAGGATTGGCAGCAGGCCGTTGTAGTCGTCCGTCCAGAGCCGCAGGCCGGGCACAGAGTCGATTTTCGAGGACGCCCCCGCGATCTGCGGTCTGGCGAGAAATTCCCTGTTGGCGGTTACCAGCACCCAGTCTGCGCTGTAGGTGGCGGTGTCCTCATCGTCATCGGACCTTATGTAGGCAGTCTGGAGCCCGGCGTGTTCCGCCTCCTCGGCCACCACGGGAGCCAGTCGCAGGAACTTGTTGGATACGTGGACCGCCAGGATGCCACCCGGCTGGAGGTGACGCCGGTAGAGGTCCAGGGCCTGGCTGGTGAGGAGGTGGACAGGTATGGCATCGCCGGAAAAGGCGTCAACCACCAGCACGTCGTACTGCTGCGGCGGTTCTGCCGCCAGGGAAAGGCGCGCGTCGCCTTCAACAATCTGGATGGTCGCCGGCGACTCGCGAAGATAGGTAAAAAGGTTGTGGGCCAGGCGGACCACCAGCGGATTAATATCGTAAAAGCGAAATACGTCTCCTTTTCGGCCGTACGCAGCCAGGGTGCCCGTACCCAGGCCGATAATACCTACGCGGCGCTTCCTGTCTCCGCAGCAGAAATCCAGCGCCAGTCCCACGCCGGAATCGTGACCGTAATAACTGGTGGGCGATCTTCGCAGACCAGCGCTGAATACCTGGTTTCCGTGCTCAACCATTCCGGAATAAAGCCTCCGGGTGTAATTGGCGGCCGGGGGAGCAAATTCCTGAGTCACGCGCAAAGTCCCGTAGAAGTTGCGCAACTGGACGATTGCATTCATTCGAAGATTGCGTGCCTGCGCGGCAACCAGCACGACCGTAAAAACCGTGAGTGCCGACCAGAGCAGACGCCAGCCAATTGGATCGTTCCAGGTCACAGCCAGGGCCATCATGGCGGCAAACACCAGACCGCACACCAGCTCATAATTGGCGCGAAAGATGAGCGGAGCCAGCACGCCCACAAAAAGGGAACCCAGCGCCCCGCCGGCCGCAATCAAAAGATAAAAGGAAGTCAGGTGCCGCGGTGAAGGGCGAAGGCGATGCAGTTCGCCGTGGCAAAAAAGGCAAATCACGAAGAGCGCCAGGCAATAAGAAACCACCGAGACCCTGATGGGAGGGACCTTCCGTGTCTCACGAAGCATGCGCCCGACCCAGACAAGCGTGACGGCCAGGAACGAGAGCAATGTCATGCGCGCCACGGAAACGCCCAGGACCGGAATGCGCAGCGAGAGCAATCGCGGATACCATGCGCCGCGGCTGAAAGCCACAACAAAGCTCAGCAGATAAACCGCCAGCGGCAGAATCCACAGAAGCGGAATGGCCGCGATATTGCGGCAGAGCTGGTTGGTCACCGCGCAGAACACCAGAGAAGCGCAGGCCGCCAGCAGAAGCCACAGCATTCGGTCACGAACGCAGGGAAGGGGGCTCAGGTCCTCACTGCCTTCCGTGGAAAGTGACAAAATTCCGGCGGAGGGCGGCTGCGCGCCACGGCCAAGCGACATGATCCCGAAACAGGCCAGAGAAAAACCCAGGAAACCCCACAGCCAGATCAGGCCTTGCGTCCGCAAATTGAAATGCGGCTCAATCAGCCAGGGATACATGGCCAGCGCCAGCAGCGAGCCGAAATTCGAGAGTGCGAATAAGCGATACGGAGGCGCCAGCCTTCGCAGAGACGCCGTTCCAGAGGCAAAGCTTTGCGCGTACCAGGATTGCAGCAGGGGACCCGTTGTGGAAAGAACCAGAAAAGGAAAGCCGATAAGCACGCTCAAGAGCAGAAAAACGCTGGCGATGGGATGGGACGTTGAAGCATGCAGCGCAGGATTGAGGGCGAACCAGCCCTGCGCCAGGCCGGCCATGAGCATTCCGGCATATACCGACGCCTGGGCGCGCGCCGGAAGGCGAACCACCCAGTGCGCGCAAAGGTATCCCAGCAGGAGAGCGGTCTGAAAAAACACCAGACAGGTGGTCCACACGGCCGAGGAGCCGCCAAGCAGCGGCAGGAGGCGCTTCCCTGCCATCGGCTCAAGCAGGAACAAGAGAAAGCTGCCGAGAAAAATGGCGGCGGCGTAAAGAACGGAGATGGCCGGCATGAGCCGATAAAGATAACATGCGGACAAACCAGCGGCGTTGCGGCAGCCGGCTATTCGCCTACGCCCAGCTTGCGGCAGAGCCGTCCCAGACGGTCCTGTTCAGACGGGCTCAGGCGCGCCATGACCTCCACGATGCGCCGTGAGTGTTCCGGAAAAATCCTGGCGATCAACTTGCGGCCCGCCGGCGTGATGGTGGCGAGTATGAAACGCTTGTCCTTCCCCTGATGGCGGCGCCGGACCAGGCCGCGCTTTTCGAGGTTGTCAATCACCAGGGTGAGGTTCCCGCTGCTGGTGAGGATTCGGCGCGCAAGATCGCCAAGGCACAGCGGGCCCACGTGGTAAAGCGCCTCTAAAACCGCAAACTGGCTGGAGGTGAGACCTGCGTCGTCAAGTCCGACCCGGGCGTAAGCCAGGGCGGAATTGGCAGCGCGCGCAAGCTTCACGTAGCTGTCCAGAGCGCGCTCTTCGCGTTGTGAGCCTTTGAAATTTCTGCTCATCGCCAGAAAGAAGTTAACCGTAAAAGACGGGCGGAAAGCAAAGGAATTTGATCTTGCAGAACCAATCCCTTTGCT
>DATIWA010000241.1:0-10586 GCA_035465515.1 Candidatus Limnocylindrales bacterium
ATCCGGTCAGCGATTTCAAGGTGATCATGACTGAGCTGGCGAGCTTTGGCGCGGGCCTTGAAAAGAAGCCCATGATCGTGGTGGCATCCAAAATGGACGTGGCCAATCCGGAGAAGCTGGCCCAGTTGCGCAAGCATTGCAAGAAGATGAAGCTGGAGCTGATGGAGATCTCGGCCGTGACCGGCGATGGGGTGGACCGGCTCAAATACGCACTGGGCCGCCGCGTGGCGGAGATTCGCGAAGGGAAGTATGCGCAGCCCAAGCCGGCGCGTAAGAAGGCAGCGTCGCCGCGCAAAGCCAGGAAGACGGAAGCGCGGCGGCGGATCCCCAAGCGCGCTGCCTTCAAGAAGAGAAAGAGCAGATAGCCAGGATGAGAGTAGCGTTCTTCGGCGGAACTTTTGACCCTGTACATCGCGGTCATCTGGCGGTGGCGCGCGCCGCGGCGGAAAAGTACGATCTGGGGCTGATTTACTTCGCGCCCGCCGATATTCCACCGCACAAGCAAAAGCGGCGGTTGACCGATTTCCAGCACCGCTTTGCCATGCTGGCCCTGGCCACGGCAGACGACAAGCGGTTTGTTCCGTCGCTGCTGGATGCGCATACCGGGCAGCCGAATTACTCGGTTGACACCATCCGGCGGCTGAAGAGCGCGTTGAAGAAATCAGACAAGCTGTTTTTCCTGATTGGAATGGACGCCTTCCGGGACATCGCCACGTGGCGGCAGCCGGAACAGTTGCTTGCCGAATGCGAGTTCATTGTGGCCAGCCGGCCTGGTTTTTCGCTGGGTGACATCGGGCGCGCGCTGCCGGAGGGCCTGCGGCCATCCGAGGCAGTCCTGCGAGCGCTGCAGAAACGGAAGCCCGGCGGAACCATTGCCTTGCCCGGCGCAACCATCCATCTGCTGGAAGACGTGCAAGAAAAGGTTTCTTCCACCCGGATCCGGGCGGCGGCGGCAAAATCCGAAAGGCAGCTCAGCCGCTACGTACCGGACGCAGTGGCGCGATACATCAAAAAGCAGGGGCTTTATGTGGGCAGGGCTGCTGCGCGGCCCAAAGACACGTCACCGCGCAAGGTGTTATCTTTTGTTCGGACGCGTCAACAGCATTCCTAGCCGGGAAAACATCAGGAGTTGAAAGCAGGCGAATGAGTAAACAGACCAGGGAGCAGGTGGCGCTGGCCGTTCAGGCCATTGAGAGCAAGAAGGCGGAAGACCTTGTGATTCTGCAAATGGACCGCAATGCCGGCGCATTCACAGACTATTTTGTGCTGTGCAGCGGCACCAACCCGCGGCAGATCCAGGCCATTTCCGATGAGGTGGAAAAACGGCTCAGCCAGGCCGGAACAAGGCCCCACAGCCGGGAAGGCTACAACCAGGCGGAGTGGGTGCTGCTGGATTACGTGGATTTTGTGGTGCACGTATTTTCCGAACGGGCGCGCAAGTTTTATGACCTGGAGCGGCTCTGGAAGTCAGCCGGACGTCTGAAACCGGCTGACCTGATGAAGAAGCCCGCGGCACGCAAAGCGGTGAAGAAAGCGGTTGCTGCGCGGGGCGTGAAATCACGGGCCGCAAGCCGGCCGCGAGCAGCCGCCGCGTCCAAGTCCAGATCCAAAGCCGGGAAGAAGAAGAGGACGCGTAAGAGCTCGTGAAGCTGCAAATCGCCTGGATCGGCAAGTCGAAGGAGCCGGCATTCCGCGCGCTTACGGACGAATACCTGAAGCGCATCTCCCGGTACGTTGTTTCGGAGTCGCATGAGATGAGCAGCGAGCCGGCATTGCTGGAACTGGCGGGCGGCATGGGCGGCCGCACTCAGCCCGTGCTCATTTTGTTGGACGCCCGGGGGCGCCAGTTCACGTCAGAAGAATTTGCCGAGCTGCTGCGCGATCAGCAGGACCGCGGCACCCAGAACCTCTTTTTCGGCGTGGGCCCGGCGGATGGTTTCAGCGACAAGGCCCGCAGCAGCGCTGACCTGATTCTGTCTTTCGGCAAGATGACCCTGGCCCATGAGCTGGCCCGAATTGTTCTGCTGGAGCAGATCTATCGCGCATTTACAATCTTAAAGGGCCATCCTTATCACACGGGCCACTGACCGATTCTGAAGAATGACTGACGTACATCGCGGACTTATCATCGTGAACACCGGCCCGGGAAAGGGCAAGACCACCGCCGCCATGGGGACGGCCCTGCGGGCGGTGGGCAACGGCATGAAAGTGCTCATGCTGCAATTTCTTAAGGGATCGTGGCATTACGGAGAGCTGGACGCGGTGAAGGCGTTCGGCGACAACTTCGTGATGAAGCAGATGGGGCGCGGCTTTGTGAAAGTGGGCGGCGCGGAAACCGATCCCGAAGATGTGCGGCTGGTGGAGCAGGCCTGGGCTGAGGCCAGGGAAGCCATTATGTCCGGGCAATGGGACCTGGTGGTCCTGGACGAAATCAACTATGCCATCAGCTATGGCATGCTTGATCCCGCCCAGGTGGTCGAGACCCTAAAGCATAAACCCGAGCAGGTGCACGTAATCTTGACGGGGCGCAATGCGCATCCGACAATCATTGAACTGGCCGATACTGTCACCGAAATGAAACAGGTGAAACACGCCTATGAAAAGGGCGTGATGGCCCAGCGCGGCATTGAGTATTAGGAAAGGTGAGTTACCGTCTTGTCGTGGTTTAAGAGAGAATCCAGCGAACTACAGGCCTCGGACGAGAAGCGCGTGCGCACAGAGGGCCTGTGGGTGAAGTGTGACGGGTGCCGCCAGATCATCTGGAAGAAGGACCTGGAAGACCATTTCAACGTTTGTCCCAAGTGCGAGCATCACTTCCGCATTGATGCGCCCACGCGGCTGATGCTTCTGCTGGATGAAGACACCATTGAGACCGCGGACGAAAACCTGGCATCCACTGATCCGCTGAATTTTTCCGATACCCGGCCCTACAAGGCGCGGCTGGAGAGCAGCAAGTCACAAACGGGGTTGAAAGACGCCATCATCAACGCTTCAGGGAAGATGAATGGACGCCCGGTGATCGTGAGCGCCATGGAATACTCGTTCATCGGCGGCAGCATGGGCGCAGTGGTGGGCGAGGCAATCACGCGGGCCATTGAGCGCGCGCTCCAGCAGCGCAAGCCCATCATTGTGGTCTCCGCTTCAGGTGGCGCCCGCATGATGGAAGGCGTGGTCAGCCTGATGCAGATGGCCAAGATTTCCGCGGCCCTGGCGCGGCTTGACGACGCAAAAATTCCCTACATCTCGGTGCTCACGGACCCGACCACCGGCGGAGTTACCGCGTCCTACGCCATGCTGGGCGACCTGAATATCGCCGAGCCGGGCGCGCTGATCGGGTTTGCCGGCCCGCGGGTCATTGAGCAGACCATCCGCCAGAAGCTTCCGGAAGGCTTCCAGCGCAGCGAGTTCCTGCTGCAACACGGGATGCTGGATGCCGTGGTGCACCGCAAGGAATTGAAAAGCTATATTTCGCGGGCACTCGACTTCATGAGTCCAAAGGCCGCTTAAGCTGTGGCCGTCTCCTACGAATCCGCGGTCGAAAGGCTGCTGGCGCTGGGCCATGAGCTTACCTCGCAGCGCAAGTTCGATCTGGAACAGATGCGGGTGCTGGCGGCCGAGCTGGGAAATCCCGAACGGCGCCTCCAGACGGTTCTGATCGCCGGAACCAACGGCAAGGGGTCCACGGCCGCGACGCTGGCCTCCATTGTGCAGGCGGCCGGATATCGCACCGGACTGTACACTTCGCCGCACCTGGTGCGCATCAATGAACGCATACAGATCAATCGTGAGCCCATCAGCGATGTTGAATTTGCCTTGCTCTATGAAAGAGTGGAATCCGCTGCCGCGGCCCTGGTGGCGCGCGGCGCGCTGCCCTGGCATCCCAGCTTCTTTGAGATGGTCACGGCCATGATGTTTGAGTATTTCGCCGGCGCCGGGGTGGAACTGGCGGTGCTGGAAGTAGGCATGGGGGGAAGGCTGGACGCTACGAATATCGCCGATCCTTCCATCAGCATCATTACGGACATCGATCTGGACCACCAGAAGTTTCTGGGCAACACGCTGCCGGAAATTGCCATGGAGAAGGCAGGCATTATCCGGCGGGCGGGCACGGTGGTGCTGCTGCCGCAGCATCCGCAGGTGAACGAGACGCTGGGCCGGGCCATTATGGAGCGCAACGCGCTGCCGGTGAGCGCGGTCCGGAACATGCCGCCGCTTTCGCCGGAGTCGGACAAATATGAGCCGTTCAGCGAGGTTGCGCATGGCCGCAACCGGTTCCGGCTGTCCGTGATGAACAAGGAAATTGACGTGGACTTTCCTTTGCACGGGAGACATCAGTCGCGCAATCTGGCGTTGGCGATTACTGCTGCCGAGGAGTTGAACAAGTTCGGCATTCACGTGCTGCCTTCGCATATAGAGCACGGAGTGCGCAAGACGCGCTGGCCGGGACGTTTCCAGGTTCTTCCCGCGGAAACAGGCATGCCGGAAACGGTGCTGGACGTAGCCCACAACCCCGCGGGCGCCTGGGCCTTGCGTTCGGCTTTATCTGCCCTGTACGACGGGCGGAAGCTGGTGTTTGTTTTCGGCGCCATGCGGGACAAGGCCATCGGCGAGATTGCCACCATATTGTTTCCGCTTGCCGAGACCGTAATTGCAGCCCGAGCGGCCAACCCGCGCGCGGCACCTCCACAAGAGATAGCTGAGCTGGCTGCTCATACGCATAGCCAGATCGTGGAAGCAGAGTCCGTCGGCCAGGCGCTGGAAAGCGCTCGCCGGATTGCCGGACCAGACGGAGTCATTGTGATTACCGGCTCCATCTACATGGTTGGCGAGGCCCTGGGTCTGCTGGCGCCGGCGTCAGCGCGGCAAGGGTAAACAGGGGAATCATGGCGGAGCGGACGCAAATCCGGATGGAGGCGAACGAACATGGGCGCGGCTGGCGACATTTGCTTTCGCGCCTGCGCTCGTACTTCATCCTCGATCCGCTGATCTGGCTGTACACGATTGTCCTGGGAACGTTGTCTCTGCTCTCGTCGTTGTTCGATCAGACCGGGGAGATTCAGCACAATTTTGCACGCCTCTGGTCGCGCATGATCCTGGGCACCATCGGGGCCCCTGTGACCGTTCAGGGGCTTGAGAAAATTGATACATCGAAGTCCCATGTCTACGTCGTAAACCACCTTTCCGCGCTGGATATTCCGGTGCTGTATGCCTATTTGCCTTTTCAATTCAGGATCCTGGCCAAGCAGGAGCTGTTCAGCTATCCCTTCATGGGATGGCATTTGCGGAGATCGGGGCAGATTCCGGTGGTCCTCGAGAACCCCAAGGCATCCATCAGAAGTTTGAGCCTGGCGGTGGCGGCCATCAAAAACAACATGCCGCTGGTGATATTTCCGGAAGGCGGCCGTTCGGAAAGCGGGCAGCTCCAGCCGTTCATGGGTGGCGCGTTTTACGCGGCTATCAAGGCGCAAACCGACGTGGTGCCCATGGCGTTGATCGGGACTTACGAGATGCTCAAGATGAATACCTGGCATATCAAGCCGCGGCCGGTCCTTCTGCTGGTGGGGGACCCCATCCCGACGACGGGGCTCACGGCGCGGGACACGGAAGCGTTGGCGGAGAAGGCACGCCAGGTGATAGGGGACTTGTATTACCTGCATTCACCTCTTCCGGACCTGCGCGGTCAGAACCCGGCGAGGCAAGAATCAAGCCAGTAATAGTGGGACAAGAACCGGAGAAACAAGCGCCAAGTGGACAGCAAAAAGCCTCAAATCGCAATTCCGGAGCCATGTTCTTATGACCGGGAGTACAGCCAGCGTGCCCTGCCGCCCTATTTACGGGCGATTGAGGCCTGTGGAGGCGAGCCGGTGGTGATTCCGCTGGATTTGTCGCCGGAGGAGATCGCGCGGCGGGCTGCGGGCTGCTCCGCCGTGCTGCTGCCCGGGAGCAAGGCGGACATTGATCCGCAGAAGTATGGAGCGGAGAGACATCCGATGACCGCTCCAGCGGACGTTCTGCGGGATGGCGTGGACGAGTTGCTGCTTCAGGATGGCTATAACCTGCAAAAGCCGATCCTCGGGATCTGCTACGGGCTCCAGGCCTTGAATGTGTGGCGCAGCGGAACCCTGGTCCAGCACATTGAATCGAAGATCGTGCACTCAACCAGGCGTGAGATCCAATTTGCCCACAATGCGTTCGTGGAGCCGGGTAGCGCTCTCGCAACCGCGCTGGGAATCACCAGCCAGAGCGGGCTGCCGGTGAATTCCAGCCATCACCAGTCGGCGGGAACAGCAGGCGATGGCCTGCGCGTCTCCGCAATGTGTCGCGAAGACGGAGTTGTTGAAGCCCTTGAAGGCACCAATCCAGGCCACTATGTGATTGGCGTGCAATGGCATCCGGAACGCAGTTTTGATTATGACGCGCCTTCGCGCAGGCTGTTTGAATCGTTTATCCAGGCAGCAGCGCGATGGAAACAGCGTGAGCCGACAGTGCAGCGGCAGGAATAGGGGTGTTTGTCCCGCCGGGACCCTGACCTTGCGCGGGTCGAGCGGCTTTCCGTATTGTACTTTCCATGGTGGAACCAGGGATCAGGCTTTCGCTCGACGGCCGTGTGGCAGTAGTCACCGGTGGGTCGCGGGGAATCGGCGCGGCGATTGTGCGGATGTTTGTCCGCGCCGGGGCGCGCGTAGTATTCAACTACCAGAGGGCCCAGGCGGAGGCGGAAAAGCTGGCTGACGAATGCGGCGGAAATTCGCGCTGCATCGCCGTTAAGGCGGAGTTGGCAACTACGAGTTCGGCGCGAATTCTGATTGACGCCGCCGTGCAGAGCTTCGGCAGACTGGACGTGGTGGTCGGGAACCACGGTGTGTGGCCGCCCCACGACCAGCCGGTGGACGAGATGCCGGACGAGCAATGGCGCTCCACCCTGGCCATCAACCTGGACAGCATTTTTGGCCTGGTGAAGCACGGCGTTGGGCAGATGAAAAAACAGGGGGCCGGCGGCCACGTTGTGCTGATCAGTTCAACGGCGGGCCAGCGCGGTGAAGCTTTCCATTGCGATTACGCCGCGAGCAAGGGCGCAATGATCAGCATGGTTAAGGGCCTTTCCACGGAGCTGGCGCGGGAGCGGATTTACGTCAACTGCGTGGCCCCGGGTTGGGTGGAAACTGATATGGCCGCGCCGGCGCTGCACGATCCGGAGATCGGCAAGCGGGTATTTGCCACGATTCCGCTGGGGCGGGCCGGCAAGCCGGAAGAGATTGCCGCGACGGTGTTGTTCCTGTGCACGCCGCATGCAGGTTTTATCACCGGTGAGATCGTGAACGTAAACGGCGGAGCGGTGCTGGTGGGATAGCTCTGAGGCAGCGCTGCTGGCTGGAAAAGCATCTAAGCTGATTAAAGTTCAAATGAGAATTCTTGCCCTTCTATGTGTGTTGGGGCTGGGTGCAGCAGCGCAACAGCCACTCCCGCCGGTACCCGCACCTGTTTCGCCCAATACCGGCGCAGAGGCCCAGAGCAACCAGCAGAAGGCCCGGGCCGTCCTGGACCAGATGATTCAAGCTTTGGGCGGACAGGCCTATCTTACCCTGCATGACTCCTTTACCGAGGGGCGGTACGGCCGTTTCCACAATGAGGTCATGGTGGGCGGAACCGTGTATTTCCGCTATTGGCAGTGGCCGGACAAAGAACGGATCGAGCTGACGAAAGATCGCGATATAGCAGACCTGTATATCGGCGACACGGTCACGGAGATAACCTTTCGCGGCGGACATGTGCTGGACCCGAAGAAAGACGACAATGTGCGGCTGGCGCTCCAGCGCCGTCATTACAGCCTGGAGCAAATTGTGCGCGAGTGGATCAACCAGCCGGACGTGCTTCTGATTGACGAAGGCGAGACGCTGGCCGAGGGCAAGATGACGGAGCGTATCACCATCATTAACTCCAGGAACCAGGCCGTGAGCCTGATGATTGCGCCCGATACGCACCTGCCGGTGGCCAAGGTTTTTACTACGCGTGACCCCCAGACCCGCGACCGCGACGAGGAGTATGAGATTTTCGATAATTGGCGGGTGGTGCAGGGTATCAGCACACCATACAGCATCGTGATCAAGAGGAACGGTGAGGTGGTGCGCCAGCAGTACGTGATGAGCGTGACTTATAATGACCGGCCTCCCGATGCTTATTTCACGCCCATACTGATCAATCACGAGAAGAAGTGAGTTCCCTTCCGGCCACGCTTTGTGGCAGAAAAACAACATCGCTGGCGAATGCTGCCGGTGTAATCTATTCATCTGAAATAACTTGCCATTCGAACAAACAGTTCGCACCGCGGTGGAATGCCGCGGGGTCGGGTTGCATAGCGGAGCCCCAGTCAGGCTCCGGATTTTGCCTGCGCCGGCGGGCACCGGGATTGTCTTCCGCCGTGTGGACCTGGACGGATTTGAGATTGAGGCGATCGGGCGCAACGTGGCCCGCGTCAGCTATGCCACCAGCCTGCAAAAGAAAGGCGTGCTCATCTCAACCACCGAGCATTTGCTTTCCGCATTCATCGGCATCGGACTGGACAACGCGATCGTGGAGCTGGATAACCTGGAGGTGCCAATCCTCGACGGCAGCGCAAAGCCGTTCGTGGATCTGGTGCTGCAATCGGGCCTGCGCCAGCAGAGGAAGAGGCGCACCTACCTGCGCATCCTCCGCGAAGTGGAGGTCCGCGAGGGCAACAAGTTCATCGCCGCTTACCCCGCTCCGGGCTATTCGGTGAGTTACAAGATCAGCTTCGCTGCGCCCATCGGCGAACAGTCTTTTGAAGTGGACTTGTCCCGTGATTTGTACCGTGAAGGCGTGGCGGCGGCGCGAACGTTTGGCTTTCTGCGCGAGGAACAGGCCATGCGCAACATGGGCCTGATACGCGGCGCCTCGGAAGAGAACGTGATCGTGGTTACGGACTCAGGGGTGAAAAATGGCCCGTTGCGTTTTCCCAATGAATTTGTGAGGCATAAGATCCTGGATCTGATTGGAGACCTGGCGCTGCTGGGCAAGCAGGTGGTGGGCAGGATTGTTGCCGACCGGGCCGGTCATGCAATGCACACCGCGCTGGTTACGCGTCTTCTTAAGGACAAGTCGTTGTGGGAAGAAACAGGCGAAGCCGCTCCTCTGGAACAGCCGAAGGAAGCATTGGCCTTCAACGACGCATTGCCGCAAAAGGCCTGATTTTTCCTGGTTTATATTGTCGCGTTGATAAACATGGCGCCGTTGCCAAGAGGCAAAGCGCGCCGGTCCAGCCAGGCATCAAGCTCCCGCTTGACTTCCATGGAGAGCACTTGAAAGCGAATTCCGGACCGTCCTTCCGGAGTGGACCACATGACTTCGCCTTTGATTTCCAGGGCCTGCTTGGATCCCGGCAGTTGGAATTTGATGCGGGCTGCACCGCCTTCATCCAGCCGGCGTGAGCACTCGATGGAAATTCCACCATGGCTGATGTTGGTGATGCTTACCGGGAGCACTGAACCGGAATCAACAATGATGGCCCCTGACGCCTTGAGCAGATGGCGGTGGTAGCGGCGCCGTTCCCGCAGGATCAGTCCCTGCGCGGCGCGAACGCTGCGGGTGGCGCGGTCAATGGAGATCGGTTTGTCCAGGACAAAGTTGGCTCCCATTTCAAACGCCTGCTGGATCGTGGTGCGTCCGCTGACCACGGCAAATACAATGCAGTTCCGGTTGGATTTTCCGTGCCGAAGTTCCTTCAGTACCGCCGGACCGTCATGCATATCATCGCAATCCACCAGGACAGCGTCATACTTGCGGCGGGTGATGGCCATACGCGCCTGCTCGGAGCTGTTGGATAAATCGAGATCGATATTGGCGGCGTCCAAAACGCGGCGAATGGAGCGTTGGACTTCCGGGTCTCGAGTGAGCAGGAGAGCTTGAAGGGCCATGGATAGAAGGTAGCGGATGTTTTCCGCAGGGCCAAGTAACCCAAGTAACGGAACCGGCACAGGCCGGGGCAGTGGCCCTTGGGCCAGTATGATATGAGACGAGGAACATAGGTGAAAAAGACGGTATACCTGTCCCTGGGCTCGAACCTTGGTGACCGCGCAGCGAATCTGCGCGAGGTGACATGCCGGCTGCGGGCCCTGGGTGGGCTTATGGCCGAATCTTCTCTTTTTGAGACGGAGCCGGTGGAGATCGAGGGGGAACAGCCTTGGTTCATCAATAGCGCCGTGGCCCTGGAGACCGATTTATCGCCTGTTGAGTTCATGGAGCGGGCGCTGGCAATTGAGCAGGAAATGGGACGTAAGCGGGCCGGCGTAAAAGCCCCCCGCCGTGTGGATATTGACATCCTGTTGTTTGGCGATGAGGTGATTGATCGGCCGGGGCTCACAATTCCGCATCCCGCAATGCACAGGCGCCGTTTTGTGCTGGAGCCGCTGGCTGAAATCGCCCGCGAGGTTCGGCACCCGGTCCTGGGGCACACCATTGGCGAACTGCTGGCGGCGCTGCCCGGCTCGGCCGGTGTGGTGCGAAAGGCGGGCAGCCGTGAGGGCGCGGAGACTTGATTTACGATAGGCGCGTGGATACTGGTGAAATCG
>DATIWA010000242.1:0-6324 GCA_035465515.1 Candidatus Limnocylindrales bacterium
GTCGTGCAGCTCTCGCGCGATTCTGGCGCGCTCTTCTTCCTGTGCCAGTATCAGGCGGCCGCCGATTTCGGCGCGCGCAAGTTCCGCTTCTTTTTGCTCCGTCAGGTCCACGCAACAGCCGATGTAGCCGGCGAAGGTTCCATCGCTGCGGAACCTTGGCACACCGCGGTCCGCCATCCAGCGGTATTGGCCGTCAAAGCGGCGCAGCCGGTACTCCAGGCTAAACGCCATCCTGGCATCAAACGCACTGTTGTATCCGGCAAGACAACGCTGCACGTCGTCGGGATGGACGCCTCGCACCCAGCCCTCCCCCAGTTCATCTTCAAGACGGTTACCGGTAAAATCCAGCCACGCCTTGTTGAAATCCGTGCAGAGCCTGTCGGGGCCGGACATCCACATCAGTATCGGCGCGGAGTCAGCCATCAGGCGAAACCGCCTCTCGCTTTCCCGCAGGTCCAGTTCGGCGAGTTTGCGCTCAGTCACGTCAGTATGGCTGACCACCACGCCACCCTGCTTCCCGATCAGGGGGACCGCCGACATCTGAAACCATCGTTCCGCCGGCGCATGGGGAGACCGGTATTCCATTTCAAAGTTTCGGCTGGCCCTGGAACAGACTTCCTGCAGACCGCGCAGCGCCGCTGCCGCAGACTGCGAACCCTTTTCCCCGGCCCTCTTGCAGACGTCAAAATAGTTGACGCCGGGACGCAAGACATCGCGGCCAATACTGGCTTCAGAGGCAAACTTGACCGCCGATGAATTGATGGTGGTGATGTTTCCCTTGGCGTCGAGAACCGCAACCAGGGAAGGGAGAGAAGCGAGGATTGCAGTTTTGAGCTGCTCGGATTGCGTAAGGCCGGCCTGGACGCGCGCCCGCTGCAGACCGTTTCCCATGATATTGGCTATGGTCTGCAACTCCTCTACCAGCCTGGCATCCCAGTCCCGTTCCCTCGAAGACGAAAAAAAGAGGGCGCCAAATACTTTGTTGGCGGCCATCAACGGCACTCCGGCAAGCGAGCGGAGCCCGGCATCGAAAACTGCCGACATCACACTTGCTGCCTCCTGGGGAACGTCAGCGCGAGTGCGGACCACGACCGGCCGGCCTTGCAGAAGCTGGTCGGCTGTCCACTGGAACTGTTCCGGCTTCAGCCGCGACATCCGCAGCGGAGTGTTGGGGGTGCAGCGATAATGCAGCAGCTGAAACTGTGATTTATCTTCAAGATATTCGAACAGGCTGATGCAGTCGATCCCGAAAAACTCAATGAAGTGTTTGAAGCCACGGTCAATCGCTGCGCTTGCCATCTCGGCAGGAAGCTGAATGAGGGTTGCCGCCAGGCTGCTCTCCAATTCCTGTACGGTCAGCGTTCGCGCCAGCTCACGCTCCGCGCGCCTGCGCTGAACGCTCATCCTGATCAGGAGGACGATCAGAACAGTCTCCACGAACACCGCCAGTGAAAGCCCGATCAGCTTCCATTTGTACAGGTCCCAGGCGCCGTATCCCTGGTTCAGGATCTCGCTGCCCGGGGGAACGTAACGGATGCCCCACCTCTTCATCTCACGCGCATCAAAAACGTAGCGCTGGAATGCGTCGCTTGCAACCGGGACGTCATCCGGCTTTTCGCCGCGCAAGACACGCAGTGTCGTTTTCCCCAGCACGCGCCCGACTTCACGCATGTCGATTACACTGCCGCCTACCACTCCCTTTCCGACTTGCTCGCGCGAGGTTCCATACATCGGCCGATTCGCGGCCCGCGCCAACTCGGGCAGCACGCGCTCGCTGATGTACTCGTCACCTGCGGAATCAGCCGTCAGATCCAGGAACAAAATGACGGAGTGTGGCCCCAGATCTTTCAGTCTGGATTTGAGGTCGGCAACACTGTTGCCTGTGAGTTCCAGGACCGCGGGTTTTGGCGCAAACGTTTCGAGCTCATTTCTCGCTTCCTGAAGTTTTAATTGATCATCAGGAGAAGAACCTGCGACCAGCACGATCTGGCGCAGGCCTGGATTCTGGGCCATTGCCGCATCAAGGGTCGGAGTGAAATTCAGGAGCGCCCGAATGCCCGTCTCTCCCGGCGTGACGGCCGGGCCCCGTTCAGCGGAAAGGCTCTGGCGGAGCCATACAATGCGGGCACCCGAAAACAGCCGCGGCCCATACTTCCGGGCAAACTCCAAAGGCCCGGATCCAATCGCGATTACCATGTCAAAGTGCTGGTGGGCGTATTTGACTTGCAGGAAGCTGACGGCCTTGCTCTCTTTTTCACGCGCTCCCATGAAAAGCTCGGGATCGAGATATTCGAGATCGAAGTGGACCGGCCGATCAATGCCGGTCTGGATTTCAGATCGCGTTTCATCAATGAGGGCGGCCAGGCCGGACTGGTCGGGATCGATGGAGGTGAGGAACAGAATTCCACATTGTTCATCCGCTTTTGCGCTCACGCCTGGAAAGACGAGAACAAGAATTACGATCACCGCAACTGCTATTCGATGCTTCAAGTGTTGTGCACCCTTCTGTTTCTCAGGCGCGATTGGGTTTAGAGGAGCCCATCTGGAGTGGGACTGCTGCATTCAAACTACGTTCAGTCCACATTTTTACAATTCCTCCAGATTGCATTATGTGACTTCCATCACCGGAGGTGCTGTCATCAAGGGACTAGGGTCTCTTAACCCGTCCGCCCAGGCACGTCGCAGCCCTTCGCGTGGTCCGGTTGGCCCAGCTTTCACGGCGCGACTGCGGCCTGGGTTCCTGGGCTGTCATGCGCTTTCGGCAGCGCGGTCCTCAGGAAGGCCTCGCACACTGTAACTTTTGCCGGTGGCGTGCAGACTCCTTCACGACTAAAGAAATGAATAGAACTCATCTCATAAATGGGTTTGTTCGTTCGGTAGAGGCCGTCGCTGTATGCGGCCTGGGCCCTCACGGGGCGCTCACGGCAGGCTGGCGCTCCGTTCAGGAAGGGGCATTGTGAAATGAACTCTCAAGCCAAAAGAGCCCTGATACTCCTTACGATGCTGCTTGTTTGCGCATCCGCGACGGCCCAGCAGAAAGGACAATACGTTCCCGGCCAATCCGGTCTTAATGCCGGCGTTCTTCCCGACCCCGGCATCACGTACACGAACATGAGCATCCACTACCGCGCTGACAGTTTGCGCGATGCTCACGGCAGCAAGGTCCCAGCCACGGGTACCACCGAATTCTGGGCGATTGAAAACTTCTTCTTTTACGTTCCGCGTTTCAAGATCGCCGGCGCCAAAGTGGCAGTCATGGCGGCTCTACCGGCAGCCAATGCTGCGCTCAATCTGCCGGCCGGCGTGCAGACCGGGGCATACGGGTATGCCGATACCTGGGTGCAGCCTGTCACCCTGGGATGGAGTGTTGCGCGGGCTGACGTGAGCATCGGATACGCATTCACGGCGCCTACCGGCCGCTATACGGCGGGAGCAAACGACAATACAGGCTCGGGGTACTGGGGCAACAATCTCAACACGGGAACAACCGTGTATCTGACGAAAAACAGGAGAACGAGCCTCAGCCTGTTTACCAACTGGGAAGGTCACGGAGTGCAGTCCGGCACAAACATGACTCCGGGGCAAGCGTTCACTGATGAATGGGGCCTTGGTCAGGTAATCCCGTTGGCGTCAGATGAAAGCAGACTGCTGCAACTGGGCGTGATCGGATACGATCAATGGCAGATTACGGACAACAGAGGCGACATCGATCCGGGGATTCCCGCCGGGCTGTCGCCGCACTACCAGGTCCATGCCGTGGGCTTTCAGAGCAATTTCATCCTGCCGAAACGAAAAGTGAATCTCTTTTTCAAGTACGAACCTGAATATCTCGCCAAGGCCCGTCCTGAAGGACACACCGTAGTCTTCGGAGCCAGTTTCACATTTGCTTTTCCAAAATCTAAGTAAAACGCTGAAACAAGGCCCTGGCGCAAGGTGGTGCTTCGCACTCGCTGACCTCCTCTCCAGCAGGAAAGCATTGTCGGAATGTTGGGCTCCCCTCCTGCTCGAGCCCTTCCATTCTGTAACTTTTGCCAGTTTTCCACTCTATGGTCCCGCAGTAGCTTTACGGCAACACTGGGGTTCTAATCCCGCAGAGTTCGAAAGAGGGTTCCATGAGCGTCACACAATCGTCCAGTCCGGAGGAGATGACCCTGAGATCGTTAATTGCGGATGCGCAACGCGGAGATCCGAACGCCTTTCAGCTTCTCTATGAGCGTTACCGAAGCTATGTTGCCAACCATTGCCGCCGCTTTGGGTGCGACCAGGCGCTGACGGAGGACCTGACGCAGGACGTGTTCATCAGGACCTGGAAACAGATAGCTGGATTCAAGGGCCGCTCGGCTTTTGCCACATGGCTTTATCGGATCACCAGAAACGTGATCTTCGCGCATTTCCGCAGGAAAAAGAGGAGCACTCCATCCATCTCGGATGTGCTGTTTTCATCGGCTGAAACCGTGGATCTGGGTGAAAAACTATGCACGACTCCAAGCGCGGTGGACAGTCATCTCATGCTGGTCCAGATCATGGCTGGTTTGAGCGCCAGGGACCGCTCGGTCCTGGAGCTTTACCTCGCCGGCTTTAAGCACCAGGAAATTGCGGACATCCTCAGAATTTCGCGGGCCACCAGCAGATCTCAACTGCACCGGCTGCGGCTCAAGATCAAGGCCAGCTATGGCTTCGCGCGTGAGATCAATACCACCGCCGCCTGATCGCGCAACGACTCATTCCATCAGCCGGTAACCGGATAATCTTCCCTGCCGGCGCCAGCCGGAATGACCGTCGCCTGTCACTCTTGCCAGTATCCCTCTTCTCTGCCGGCAGCGATGATGAAACGTGGGCTAGTCCCCATGGAATGATCAGGTTATTTGCGCTTGCCCCGGCACCGAAACCAGGAACACCGGGCGGGCAAGTTGAGGAGGTTACAAATATGTATCGCCAGATTGTTCGTGCTTTCATTGTAATTGCGGCGATTTTTGCGTTCGGCGCATCGCTGGCGCTGGCGCAAGATGCAAGGGTGAAGGTAAGAGTGAGTCCGCCTGAAGCTTATATCTTTGTGGACGGACATCCGTTTGCCCATCGCAGCCAGACGATTGCTTTACCCGCCGGTGAACATACGATCGGCGTCTACAACTACGGCTTTGTAGGACAGGTACAAACTGTAACGCTCGCGTCGGGCGACAATCCGGAAATCGTGGCCCGGCTCGAGGAAGTCCCCGGAAGGGTGAGCGGCCCCTGGGGAAAGATCCAGATTGAGCACGTCGCCAATCAAAAAGCCGCGGTTTTCCTCAACGGAGTCAAGCCCGAATATTTCGTGGGCCACGTTGATGAAATCAACCATGGAACAATGTTCCATCAGAAGCTCGTGGTTCCGGTGGGAACCTACCAGTTGATCCTGGTCAATCCCCAGGAGACTCAGCCTTTCTATTCCGAACCGGTTGAGGTGAAGGCCAACGAGCGTGTGATCGTGAACATTGCGGAAAACACGAAGAGTTATGAAAAGTGGCATGGTGTGGGCAGGCACGAATCACGCAGCCGGTTCTACACGGGCGGCCCGAACACTACGATCGCGGTTGCTCCTGTCACGGGAACTTTCACCGCCGACAAGAACGACATCAAGTGTGGCGAGCCGGTTACGTTGAGCTGGACTTCCAGCGAGGCGGCCGAGGTCACGATCGCCGCATCGCCGGTCCAGGAAGTTGGAGGCAACGGCCAGCGGACTGAGACACCCACCAAGACCACCACGTATACCTTCGAGGCCAAAGGGCCTGGAGGAATCGTAACGCGGACGGCGACAGTCCATGTTGACCCGACCGTCCAGACCGCTTTGACGGCGTCACCAGCCGAGGTCCACTATCGCCGGATCGGCGACAAGGTGGTCAATCCCGGCAACTCGACCCTGACGTGGTCTGCGGCAAATGCGCAGACCGCTTCCATTGATCCCGTGGGAACGGTTCCCACCACTGGCGAGAAGGCCGTACCCGCGGCGCCAAGGAAGACCGACGTAGGCACTGTGGATGAAATGGCGACTTACGTCCTGAAAGCCAGCAACAACTGCGGAGGAATGGACAAGAGCCTGGCCGCAGTCCACATCACCGGCACCATCGAGCCCATACCTGTGGTTCCGCTTGCCAGCGTCTTTTTCCCCACCGCCTATCCGACGGAGCGGCGTCCGGAAATCGGCCTGCTGAACAGCCAGAATGAGCGCCTCAGCGAGGCAGTGGCCGGGTTCAAGAAGTTCCTGGAATATGATCCTCAGACCAAGATAAAGATCATCGCGAATGCTGATGACCGCAGTTCCGAGGAAGCCAACATGGCGCTCAGCGA
>DATIWA010000243.1:0-6667 GCA_035465515.1 Candidatus Limnocylindrales bacterium
GATGCAGATTCGGCGGCGGCTTGGTATCCTCATGGGCGTGGAGAACGGCCGGTTCGCAGAAAGCGCCCGAAAACAGCGGCAGATCCGCATTTGGCCAGCTCCGCATTTGGCCAGCTCCGGAACAAGCCACAATCTGATTCACGATGACGCTGGTAATTGAAAGCGACATTCCCGCGCGCCTTGACCGCCTGCCCTGGAGCCGCTGGCACTGGCTGGTGGTGATCGCCCTGGGCATCACCTGGGTGCTGGACGGGCTGGAAGTAACTCTGGCTGGATCGGTTGGGGCCATTCTGACCCGGCCGGATACGCTCGGCCTGAGCGACGTGCAGGTCGGCGCCAGCGCAACCTGCTACCTGGCGGGAGCTGTCATTGGAGCCCTGTTCTTCGGCTACCTCACGGACCGGCTGGGCCGCAAGCGGCTTTTCACCATCACGCTTCTGCTGTATCTCTCCGCGACCGCCCTCACGGCGTTCTCCTGGAACTTCGCTTCCTACGCCGTGTTTCGCGCGCTCACCGGCGCGGGCATCGGAGGCGAGTACTCGGCCATCAACTCCGCCATCGATGAGTTGATTCCGGCGCGCGTCCGCGGCCGCGTGGACCTGATCATCAATGCCAGCTTCTGGATCGGCGCCGCCATAGGGGCCGCCGGCACTCTTTTCCTGCTCGATACCGGCATCCTTCCCATCAGCCTGGGCTGGAGGTTTGCTTTTGGCATCGGGGCCGTGCTGGGAGGGATCATTATCTTTCTTCGCCACGCCATACCGGAGAGCCCGCGCTGGCTCATGATCCATGGGAAGGAACCCGAGGCGGAGATCGTTGTCAGTCACATCGAAAAGCACATCACGCGCCATGAACTCCCGCAGCCCGCGGAAAAGATCAGAATCCACCCGCGCACGCACACGCCGGTCCGGGAAATCTGGCACACCATTGCCTCCACGCACCGCCGCCGTTCGGTCCTGGGACTGGCGCTCATGGCGTCGCAGGCATTTTTCTATAACGCGATCTTCTTCACGTACTCGCTGGTGCTGGTCACCTTTTACCATTTGCCGGAGCAGAAGGTCGGGCTTTACCTGTTCCCGTTTGCGCTGGGCAACTTTGTGGGGCCGCTGCTGCTGGGCCACCTGTTCGATACCGTGGGCCGCAGGAAGATGATTTCCATCACGTACGCGCTGTCGGGCGTCCTGCTTGCGCTCAGCGGCTGGATGTTTCATCAGGGCATGCTGACGGCAACCACGCAGGCGATTTCATGGTCGCTGGTCTTTTTTATGGCGTCAGCCGCGGCAAGCTCGGCCTACCTCACGGTGAGCGAGATTTTTCCGCTGGAAATTCGCGGCATGGCCATCGCGATTTTCTACGCTTGCGGCACGCTGGTGGGGGGCGTCGCGGCGCCTTATATCTTCGGACTGCTGATCCAGACCGCCTCCCGGACCAACCTGTTTTATGGCTATATTGCGGCAGCCCTGCTGATGATCGGCGCGGGAGCTCTGGAAGCCGCCATCGGCGTGAACGCCGAGCGCAGATCTCTTGAATCCATCAGCGAACCGCTTTCCGCCGTGGAAGAGCCATCGGGCAGCCGGATTGTGACCTGAAACTTTGACCTCTCTCCCGCGCCCTGCTACCTTGTTAGGTTTGGCCCGAGCGGGCATCCCCCACTGGCAAGCCTCCCGCTCCATATCAATTAAGTCATCATAAGAAAGGGAGTCTTTATGCCCGTTTTCAAATTCAAGGGAGTGGACTTTATCGAGTTCGACGGCCTGCTGAGCGAAGAAGAGCGGCTGGTGCGCGAAACCACGCGCCGTTTCATCGAAGAAAACCTGGTCCCCATCATCGAACAGTGCAACCGGGAGGGGCGGTTCCCGCGGGAGCTGGTCAAGCCCATGGGCGAGCTCGGCTTTTTCGGCGCCAGCCTGAAAGGATACGGCTGCGCCGGCATGTCCAACGTGGAATACGGGCTGGTCATGCAGGAGCTGGAGCGCGGCGACAGCGGCGTGCGTTCGTTTGTCAGCGTGCAATCCGCGCTGTGCATGTATCCCATCTACGCCTTCGGCAGCGACGCGCAAAAAGAAACCTGGCTGCCCGCCATGGCCGAGGGAGAAAAAATCGGCTGCTTCGGCTTGACTGAGCCGGACTTCGGCTCCAACCCAAGCGGCATGCGCACACGGGCCAGAAAGGCCGGGAAAGAATACATCCTGAACGGCGAGAAGATGTGGATCACCTCCGGCAGCATTGCCGACGTGGCGGTGATCTGGGCAAAATCAGAAGAGCACAACAACCGCATTCGCGGGTTTCTGGTGGAAACCAATCGTCCGGGCTTCAAGGCGGACAACGTGCACGGCAAATGGTCATTGCGGGCGTCGGTCACGTCAGGACTGTCGCTGCAGGACGTGCGAATTCCGGAAGAGAACATGCTTCCCGGGGCCGACGGCCTCAAAGGCCCGCTCTCCTGCCTGAACCAGGCGCGCTACGGCATCGGCTGGGGAGCCATTGGCGCCGCCATGTCCTGCTATGACACGGCGCTGCAATATTCCAAGGTGCGCAAGCAGTTCCGCGACCAGCCGATTGCATCTCACCAGCTTGTGCAGGAGAAGCTGGTCTGGATGGTCAGCGAAATCACCAAGGCGCAACTTCTGGCCCTGCAAGTGGGCCGGCTGAAAGACGCCGACAAGGTACAGCACCAGCACATTTCCATGGCCAAACGAAATAATGTATGGATGGCGCTGGAGTGCGCCCGCATGGCGCGCGATATCCTGGGCGGCAACGGCATTGCCGACGACTACCCGGTGATGCGGCACATGATGAACCTGGAATCGGTGAAGACGTATGAAGGCACGCATGACATTCACGCGCTGATTATCGGTGAAAACATCACCGGCTCCAGCGCGTTTTAAGCGGAGGAGGACCATGGCAACCCACGTGGCGGACAAATCGCAGGCAAAGAGCATTGAGAACGTGATGGAGTTCGAACTGGCTTTGGAGTTTGTACGCGTGGTGGAGGAAGCCGCAATCGCCTCCGCCCACACCATGGGCACGGGCGACCGCCACAGGGCCGATCACGTGGCCACGGAAGCCATGCGCTCCACCATGGACAAGGTCCCGATGCGCGGGACGATTGTGATCGGTGAGGGCGAGCGCGACGAGGCGCCGATGCTCTATATCGGCGAGCAGGTGGGCGCGGGCTGGAAAGACGGAGCAAAGTTTCCCCAGGTGGACATCGCGGTTGATCCGCTGGAAGGCACGAACCTGTGCGCCACGGGATCGCCGGGCGCCATCACGGTCCTGGCAGCCTCGGAAAAGGGCGGTCTGCTGAACGCGCCGGACTGCTACATGGAAAAACTGGTGGTCGGCCCCTCGTGCAAAGGGGTGGTTGACCTGGACGCACCGGTGGAAGAGAACCTGAAGGCCATTGCGCGGCGGCTGAGCCGCGACGTGGCTGACCTGGTGGTGGTGGTCCTGGACCGTCCGCGCCACGAAAAGCTGATCGCGGACATTCGCAAGGCGGGGGCGCGCATCCGCCTGATCAGCGACGGCGACCTTTCCGCGGGAATCGCAGCAGCGGTCATCGGCACCGGCGTTCACGCGGTGATGGGGAGCGGCGGGGCGCCTGAAGGCGTGATCACCGCGGCCGCCATGCGCTGCCTGAATGGAGAGATCCTGGGCCGGCTGATCATCAACACGCCCGAACTGGAAGAGCGCGTCAAGAAGATGGGCATCACGGACAAAAACAAGGTGTACACGGCGAAAGATCTGGCCCCCGGGAACCATCTGGTTTTCGCCGCCACCGGCGTGACCGACGGGGCGCTGATGAAAGGCGTGCGTTTCTTCGGCGAAGGCACACGCACCTCATCCATCGTCATGACCCGCCAGAGCGGGAAAGTGAGATTCGTAGAGAGCATTCACCTGGCCAAGCGCCCGGACGTGAAGGTCCGGTTCGCGTAAAAACTTCGCCGCCCGCGCGGAGATAAAAACGAGCAGGCCGCGAATACCCGCGAAGAACACGAACCAGATATGGCGTTGCCTGATTCGGGCGCAATCGCGGAATTCGCGGCCTTATGTTCCGTTCAGAGCCAGTACCGAAGTAAAGCGTCTACTTCAGTAAAGCGTCTACTTCGGCAGTCGCGGAATCGGGGGCCATCCCGACGCCACGCCCTGATACAGCGGCTTGCAATTCTCCAGCCTCTTGCCTTTCTCATCGCACACGGCAAAGCTCATGGGATGTTCGCGCGTGCCGGACCACATGGTCACGCCTGCGTAGGCCCCGTCGCGACGCAGAACGTAGAAGACCATGCTGACGTACTTGATCTTCTCCATATCGTTGTTGTAGTTGCGCACGATTCGCCGCAGCGCGTCCATGCCGGCTTCTTCCGGTGACATGCCGTGCCGCATGTTTTCCACGATGGTATGCGCGCCCGCGACCTTGATATTCTCTTCGCCATTACCGGTGGCCCCGGCCGCGCCCACGTCCTGGTCGCAATAGCAACCGGCGCCGATGATGGGGGAATCGCCCACGCGCCCCGGAATTTTCCACGCCAGGCCGCTGGTGGTGGTGACGCTGGACATCTCGCCCTTTGCATTCAGCGTGGAGCAGTTGATGGTGCCGGTGGGCGGATGCAGGACTTTGTGGATGGCGTCCATGCGTTCCTCTTCGGCAAGGCCCAGGTCTGCCGCCATGGCGTAGAGCCTTTGCACGGGCTGCGGCTGCTCTTTGATGGAACTGGTCTGCAGCGGAGCGGGCGCCTTCCAACTGGGATTGTCCATGCCCGGCCCCCACCAGTCCTGGTTGGAGTGGAACTCCTTCCAGAGCATCCAGATTTTGCGGGAGCGTTCGGTCAGAAGATCAATTTTTGGGAAACCCATGGCGTGCCCGAAACGCGTTGCGCCGTCCCCTACCAGCATGACGTGCCCGGTATGGTCCATCACCGCCCGGGCCAGAGCGGCGACATTCTTGATGTCATGCACCGCGCCGACCGAACCGGCGCGACGCGTGGGCCCATGCATGCAGCAAGAATCCAGTTCGACGACGCCTTCTTCGTTGGGAAGACCGCCGAAACCGACGCTGTCATCGTTGGGATCGTCTTCCGGGCCTGACACCACATGCAGGGCCGCATCCAGCGTGTCGCCGCCCTTGCTGAGCACGTCAAATCCGCGCTCGATGTAGTTGATGCCGTTGCGCGCACAAATAATGATGTCTCTGGGATTGGCCAGCGCGGGGACCTTCTTGGCAGGCGACGGCATCTTTGTGGTTTGCTGGCCGGCGGCCAGAGTGGCTGAGGTGACAGCAATTCCAGAAAGAAAATCTCTGCGCTTCATGGAGCCTCGCTTTCGGGAGAAGTGAAACGCAGAAGAATACCACTTGAGAGCAGCAATTAGTAGAAATCTCGCAGGGCGATGCGGTCCAGCCGCCGGCGCTTACGCCGCGAGGCGTTCCGTGAGAAAGACCATGGCGTCGCGCAGCGCCTCGTCGCCGTTGCGCCCGGTGGCGAACGGCGGATCAGAAACCGTCTTCCATATGCCCTTTTCCTGAATATGAACGGCCACATAATAAGCGAGGTCGGGGTTGGAGTAGGAATGCCACAGCTCCAGCTTGTACAGCTCTTCCCGTATCACGACAAGCCCGGTGCGTTCCAGTTCCCACGCTTCCGTAATGCCGGTAAACTTGCGATAGTCTTCGAGCGCATTGTTGGACATGGTAAGAATCCTCAACCCAATTACCGAATGTGGCAGTTGGGGCCTGCAATCCGGCATCTGGCATTCAGTACTTAGAGCGTTTCAGAAACCGCGTTGAAAACGCGCAGCCTCAGTCCTGCCGGCAACGGACCGCACGCCCCGGCCCTGTTACACCGCCACCTTTTCCGCCGTGTTCTGATCGGCACGGAAGCGCAACAGCGCCCCCACGCGGCCGGCTTTTTCCAATTCCGGGTCCGCCTCAATGAACTGTATGTCGGCGCCATTGCGCAGCGCCAGGTCCACCAATGCATCAGAGACATCATTCAACTGGCGCATCTCCTGGCCGCATACCGCGCAGCTCTTCACCATGCGGGTATCCAGATGGCGGCAGTTGGGGCACTCCACCGCTTCGGACGTGAAATCACGGCACACCAACAGCGTCTGCACTTCCTGGCGCTCCAGAGCGGTCAGCACATGGCGGAGGCCCACCGCTCCGCGTCCGTTACGCTGCGACTGGCCAACCACCTCGCGGACCAGTTCCTGCTGCTCGGCGCTGCGGTTCTTTTCCAGGATGCGCAAAGCGTACTCCCGCACGTCCTCAGCCGTCGCCGCGATGGGATCCAGCAGAAACCTGCCGGCCAGTCGCTGCTTCACATAGGTATGGAGCTGCGGCTCAATTTCCGCCCAGGCCTCTTCGCGGCAGCCCACCAGCAAGGCGTCCAGTTTCTCCTGGGCCATGAGAAGCTGAAGGGACTCGGCAAACTGCTTGTAATGGTTCATCACTTCCTTCTCGATGTGCCGTTCGCGATGCCCGGCCTCATAGCCGCTGTATCCGTCACTCTTGCCGACTTTGGGCAGCGGACCGAATTCCAAGTCCGGCTTTTGCGAGAGAATCCCGTTGCGAAGCTCAAAAATGCGCGCTTTCTTGCGGTCCACCAGGACGATGCAACTGCTGGGCAAGCCGGTGCGCGCGGCCACCAGGGGCTTGAGGTGAAAACGAGAA
>DATIWA010000244.1:0-7011 GCA_035465515.1 Candidatus Limnocylindrales bacterium
TTCGCGGCAACCCAGCCAGCAGCGAAGGCTAAACGAAAATGCCGCATGCAGGAAGCGGCCGCCGGCAGACCGGTTCGCCACAAGGCCAATTAAGTAATTTGCTGGTTGCCGCCTCCGGCACCGCATGCCCGCTGCTCAATCCTCCGAAAATAATGTAACTGATTTATATAGAAAGCCTTACAAGAAAACCGTTTGCGCTCCAAAGCTTTGTTTCGGCACTCTTAAGCTTACAAAAGTAACGTGACCCAAGTCATGGCACTTAGGGCATATGGCTTAGAAAGACAGCCCAAAATAGTGTGAAAGGTGACGTAGCAGGCTCCGTTATGGGCAAGCGTTTCAGACTGTGGAAGCTTCCCAGGGCCAAGCGTCAAATTTCATGCTCTGAAGACGGTAAGTCAGGGCAAAAAAAAGGATGGTTCTCCGAAATGATTGACATTAAAATCCTCACTGCAATCGCCATACTGTTGGGGAGTCTGATTGCGGGTAGCGTGTCACCCAATGCCGGACCGATTCCCGTACCCAAACCGAACGTGGAGGCAGGGAGTAACGCCGGCAAGTAAAGGAGTCGATGAAGCAGTACGCGCTCAGCGTTTACCTTATTTGGATACCTAGCCTGGTCCTTCAGCTCTTCGCTTGCTGGGCGATGGTCAGGACATCCTTCTTTACACACTGGAAGGCGTTCGGCTACTACCTGTTCTTTATGACGGCAGAGTCCGCGCTTTTCCTTCCGCTGTCCTTTGTCGCGAGTGCAAACGTCTACGCGATCACCTATGACGTTGGGGATTTCCTTGAAGCAGTTTTGCTCAGCCTGGTTGTCCTGGAAATCCTGGTCAAAGTGCTTGAGCCGTTCGACTCGCTACCGGGGCGCACAGTCACGCGCTTCTGCTTCTGGGCCCTCATCGGCGTTGCCGCAGCGGTCACCCTGTCTGTCATGGTCCCCTTTCACCAGCACAACGTGCTGGTGGACCTGCCGTTGACCGTAGAGAGGTCCATTTTTCTCGCTTTGGCCATCATTTTGTGGGTGCTCCTTCTCCAGGCCAAGGCGTTTGGCATCACCTGGAGGTCTGCCGTTGCGGAAATTGCCATCGGTTTCGTTCTGTATCTCACGGTCCAGGCCACCACGCGGTTCGTCATCGGCATTTTTGATAATGTGCTGGCCCGTGACCTGGCCAGTGAAGTAGGGCAATTCGCATATCTTGTTGCGCTTGCAAGCTGGACCTGGACCATTACGCATCGCGACCCAGTTCCAAGCGGGCCCCCAGCGGATGCGGTCGCGAAAGTGAGAGAACTGGCTGACAAGGACGATGCCGTGCCCAAGGAGCGCATCTTTGCCGCCGTGGGCATCAGGATCAACAAGCCTGACCCGGACGAACACGATACCGCGGAGGAAACTGCTTCCCAGACTGAGCGCGGGCGTTCGCGGACCTTCATCAATTAATCCCCCCAGTTCCACCCGCCCCTGCGGCCTTGAAATTAGCCCTACAACTAAAGATGAGTTGGCAGAGACGGCTGTGCGTCAGCCGTGACCTCCTGCGGGGTCTTGCACCCGCCCTTTCCATTGACCACCCTTCCCCGTCCAGAACTTGGCGGCCGAATGCACTGTAGCGCCCATATAAAACAACGCGCTCAAAGGCAGCAACAGCGCCCACATGGGACTGAGCCGGTAATACCGTACGGTGGGCACGAAACAGATGGCCATCAGGAGCCACGCCGCCCCTCCCAGCGCAGCCGTCCCGGTCTTATGGAAAAACAGCAGGGCCGGAGGCAGAAGATAGACCATTGCCAGCCCGGCCAGGGAAAGCGCCAGCAGCAGTGCGGAGTGGCGGAGCTGGTTGAAGGCATTGCGGGAAATCATTTGACCAATCTCGGCGAAGGACCCGTAAGGGCGAATGCTTTTCGTCCCATCCGCGATGCCCAGCCAGATTCGCCCGCCGCTGTTCTTGATGCGCCGCGCCAGGGCGCAATCGTCAATGATCTCCTGCCGGATGGATTCGATGCCGCCCGCGCGCTCCAGCGCCTGCGGGCGGACCAGCATGCAGCCTCCCGCGGCCCCAGCGATCCTGCGATCTTTATCAGCGACCCACGCCGGCGGGTACAGCTTGAAGAAGAAAAAGACAAACGGCGGAATCAGCATGCGCTCGGCAAAGGTTTGGCAGTTCAGTCTCACCATCAGGGAGACCAGATCATATTGCCCCCTGCGCGCCATGCGGGCCAGGCGCAGGAGGTCGTCAGGCGCATGCATAATGTCCGCATCGGTCAGCAAGAGGTAATCCGGATTGAAGCTGCGCGCCTTTTCGATTCCCTGGCGTACGGCCCACAGCTTTCCCGACCATCCCCGCGGGAGCGCCGCCCCCTGGATCACCGTAAGCTGCTCCGCCCTGCCCGACTCGGCTGCGGCGCGGCGCGCCACTTCCGCCGTGCCATCGCTGCTCCCGTCGTCCACCAGGAACACCTGAACTCGTGCAGCGTTCTGCTCCAGGAGCGAACGGATGCACCCGCTGATGACGTCGGCCTCATCGCGCGCTGGAATCACCGCGGCCACTGAGAACGTGTCCGGGCCGGTCTGCTGTGACCGCCCTTCGAGCCTGTCAATGCGGAACCTGCCAATGCGCCAAAACCCGCCGCGGAAAAGGGCCAGGTACGACCACAACAGCAGGCTGACGATGCCGGCGCTCATGAGCATTGCACTCTATTGTACGAAGATATGTTCCCGGGCAGGCATCCTTCCGCCGCCCTGCAATGCTCCCACTCGGGAGTGTTTTCCTCCGGGCCGAACTTGCAATGAGCATAACTGAAGGGACCATCGACGGTGGCGGCGCCACGACTCCGCTGGAAGATCGCGTAAACCGCTACGTCGGTCACTACATACACCTGTTTCTTTCCTTGCTGGGCTTGCTGGTCATGGCGGCGGCGACTGTGGCGGCGGTGCAGATTGTCTACCGCTCATTCCCGCAACTGTGGACCGCCTCCAACGAATACCAGGCCCTGCATCTGTTGCTGCAAAACATTCTGCTGGTGGCCATTGCAGGTGAATTGGGGTTGCTGCTGCTGTTTCACCGCACCAGCGCCGCCATTGAGGTTGTGCTCTTCGTCATCGCCCGGCGGCTGGTCGCCACTGACGTCACCGCGCTCGATCTGCTGGTGGGATCGGTGGCTCTGGCCATTCTGCTGATGGTCCGCTTCTACTACCTGCCCGGAAAACCGAATTAAGCTATTTCATGCCCCAGGCGAATCCGTCACTGGTAATGGTCGCAAAGCGGTTGGGCGGCCCAATCAAAGACGGCCCGGGATCAAACTTCTTGCCTTCAGCCGATTCGGCAGCCTGAAGGACGGTCTGGAATACCTGAAGATAGTCCTGCGCGGAAAATTCATTTCCGCCTGAAGAACGGAGCTTCTCCAGCATTGGCTCCTGCTTGAATTTCTTGAGGGAAGAGGATTTGCCGCTCACGAGTTCCTGCTCCACCCTGGTGAGACCGAAGACCCAGACCTCGCCGGGTTGCGGCGATGCCGGGAGTGTCTCAGCGCGCATGGGTTTGCCGGCGGCGGAGGGCATGAAATACCGCGTCCCGGAGAGGACCGGCTTGTTCTCCGCCCAGCCGATGAACAGCAGAGAAAATTTGTAATGCCCGGCCTGTTTCCCCGGATTGCGTTTGGAAAAGAATGCATCCGCAGCTTTGGAGACGACCGCGGTGAGATCGCGCCCGGCCGAGTCCACGGAAGCATCCGGGTGCGCTTTGAGCCACAGTTCGCTGATGCGCGCGGCATTAAATTCTTCGCGCACGGCGCGGCCCAGCGGGTCCTGCACGGAGACGCTCCCGGCCAGCGCCACGGCGCCGGTCTTGCCAATGGGGAAAATCTTCTGCACCTCGCTCAGCGTGCCGTCGGCGTTGTACTGCGCGCCGTCCGCCGCCAGCGCAACGCCGTTGCGGCCGAATCCTATTAACGTAAGCCCGGTGCGGCTTGAATAAACGTGGTTGAGATGGCCCGTGGGACGAGGTTGGGCCGCCAGCATGCCCAACGACGCAACAACAATAACGATATGTGCAAGCTTCAATTCAAGACCTCAAGGAGATTGACGTTATAAGCCGGAAAGCCAGTGATGATAGCAAACCGGTATTTCCGTTCGAGACAAAAAAATCCGGGGCGGTGAAGCCCCGGATTTGCTTTCATGTTCGGCCGTTATTGGACATTCAGGTTGATGTCATCAATCACGAACGAGGTTTGCAGGCTCACATCCTCCTGTCCAAGGAAGCGGATCTGGACTGTCTGCCCCTTGAATGAGAGCACGCTGAACGAATGCTGCTGGTAGCCGGCAGCATGGTTCAGGTTGGAGAAGGTGCCCAGCGTGGCCAGGACGGTGCCGCCGGTGCTCAGCACCTGTACGCGGAAGGTGTCGAACGCCGTGCTGGTAGTGGTCTCAGCCGTATCGATGTGCAGCCAGAACGTCAGAGTCGCGCTGGTGGCAGTCGAGGGGATGGAGACCGTCTGCCGGGCGCTGTCCGTGTGCGTTGTTCCATAGCCGTCCAGCCAGGCATCCCAGCTTCCGCTGTGCGGAGGCTCAGCAGTGGAGTTGTTAAGCACGCCGGCGGTCAGCGTCCAGGGAGTGGCAGTGCCGGTTTCAAACCCGGGATTCACAATCAGCTGTGTCGCCGCCGCGGAACTGATGGTCAGCGAAACAGACGTTGTGTGGGTAAGAGTGCCCGAGGTGCCGGTGATCGTGATTGTGCTCGTGCCCGTCGTCGCCGTACTGCTGGCTGTGAACGTCAGCACACTGCTGGAGGTCGTCGGATTCGTGCCGAAGGTGGCAGTCACGCCGCTGGGCAGAGCTGAGGTTGACAGCGTCACCGATCCGGTAAAGCCATTCAAGTCGGTTACGCTAATCGTGCTGCTGCCGCTGCTGCCCTGCTTGACTGTCAAGCTGGTGGGCGAAGCAGACAGCGAGAAGTCCGGCGCGGCCGGAGCATTCACCGTGAGCGTGATGGCTGTGGTGTGGGTCAGCGTGCCCGACGTGCCGGTAATCGTTACCGTCGCCGTGCCCGTCGTGGCCGTGCTGCTGGCCGTCAGGGTCAAAACGCTGCTTGAGGTGGTCGGGTTGGTGCCAAAGCTGGCGGTTACGCCCGCCGGCAGTCCGGAAGCGGACAGGCTCACCGATCCTGTGGATCCATTGAGCGGATTGACCGTGATGGTGCTGCTGCCGCTGCTGCCCTGCGTCACGCTGAGGCTTGTTGGCGAAGCCGAAAGCGAGAAATCAGGCGAGCCGCCGCAGCCCGTGAACTTGAAGTTCGCGATGCGCGTGCTCCAGTTGAACGTGCCGTTCGCTTTCAGGTATTCGGTCGTGTACCAGAAGGTGCAGTCATCCACCGGGTCAACCGTGATGGCGCTGTAATCGCCCCAGCGGGTGAGCGTGCCCGTCTGTGATCCCGTGCCGTTGATGATGGTGGTTTCCGCCTGCATCGTGCTGGCAGGATCGGAAGCCAGTCGCCCGGTATAGGCAATGGCCGGATTCTGCGTGCTGCTGGAAACGCTGTATCCCATGGCCATATCACCGGCTTTGTCCATGGCCACGCTGCCCATCCAGCGGTACTTGCTGTCCGGCGCGAACGTGCTCTGCTGCGCGACGGTAGGCGTTCCGCCCGGATTATCAATCTCATACCAGCGCACGCCGCCGCTGGTGCCTGCCACCACGGAGTGGTTGACCACCAGCGCTTCCTTGGTGCCCAGGTTGCGGTAGGCCAGCCGGTACATCAGGCGGTCAGCCAGCGAGTCCAGTTTGTTGGTCGTGCCTCCCTGCGGTACGCACGTACCGCCGTTGCACAGCGCGGTGAATGATGCCACGGGAATCACCGTCGGACCGGTGAAGGTCGAGGATGAAGGGGTGGCGAAGTTCACATGGAACTTAAACAGGTTCAGGTTGTTGGTGCCGAAGAACACCATGTAGTTCGGCGAACCGGCGGGCGGAGCAGTAGTGCCGTCAAGATCGGCCGGGAGCAGGCCGCCCACCGAGGTGCCCTGCTGGAAGCACACCTGTGTCGCGGGCTGCCCATTCAGCATGGCGTTGCGGTCGAAAGCGCAGGCATCGGCGCCGACGAACGCGTTGGTCGTTCCGTTGAACATGTTGAAGGTGGCATAGTAGGCATCCGGCCATACGCCCAGCTTCGGATAGTCGTCAAAGTTCGAATAGGAGAACGAGTAGCGGTTGTACGTTCCCGTTGCATCCGAAGTCGTCGAAACCGCCACGCACTCCAGGAACGGCGTTGTGGAGACTGAGAACTGGGCAAAGATCCAGCGGTTCGCCAGCTTGTCATAGAGCACAATGGGATCGCCGTCGTTGTTGGTCTGGCAGCCGCCTCCGAACCCTGACCAGAGAGCGTTGCCCAGGGTGGGACCGGCGACCAGAGCGCCCGTTGATTTGTTGAACACCGCAAATGAAGTGTTCACCCACTGCACGTACTGCGTCGCGCCCACCGCGCCGTTGGTGTCCGGCGGAGCGCCGGTGATTGTGAAACCGGCAAAGCCGGATCCCAGGCCATCGAATCCCAGGCCGAGGGTGGGGGCAAGAGTTGCGGCTGCGGTGCCCGGTTGCGATACCGTTTGCTGCAACACAGGATCAGGATCGCTTGCTGGTTTCAAACCGGGGGGCAGCGGGATTCGCCGTGCCGGTTCGGCTTCGTGTTTGATCGCCGCCTGAAATGCCGCTGCGTCCATCGTGGGAAGATCGCGCACAGCAGGCGAGACATCATTGTGAACACTACCACGGATGATCAGGACATGGTTCTGTCCCTGAATATCCTGGTCACTTACATCCGGTCTCGGCGTTTGCGCCAGGGCCGGCAGCGCCAGCAGTACAAGGCCTGCTATACACAGCAACATCCACGCTGAAAAACGCGTCTTTTGACACATTGGGTTGAATCTCCTATACGGTGTTTACGGTTTTGCCATTTTGACGTTGAAATAGCGGCAGGCTCGGGCGTCAAACTATCGGCGGTCGTAAATGTTAAATCAGAAATTCTG
>DATIWA010000245.1:0-7599 GCA_035465515.1 Candidatus Limnocylindrales bacterium
AATTACCAATTTCGCTTGGTTCTCGTGCTCATGGTGAAAGAAATATGGTTGCAGTAACATACTTGCCATGTCTTCCCACCGCTCCCGCATCCTGGACCAGTTTACCCGGCAGGCGGTTCCCTTCTCCCAGTCGCCGGCAATCCGGAACCAGGAAGCGCTCAACTTCATTGTTCGCGCGGCCGGCGCCGGACCGGACGATGACGTGCTCGACGTGGCCTGTGGCCCGGGGCTGCTGGTTTGCGCCTTTGCCCGGGTAGCGCGGCATGCAACTGGAATTGACATTACCCCGGCCATGCTCGATCAGGCCCGCACGGCACAGCGTGAACAAGGTCTCGGCAATGTAAGCTGGGAAAAGGGCGATGCCACCCAGCTTCCCTGGCGCGATCAGCATTTCTCAATCGTGTGTTCGCGGTTTGTCTTCCACCATCTGGAAAATCCGCTGGTGGTCCTGAAGGAAATGAAGCGGGTGTGCATGCACGGCGGCCGGGTGGTGGTAGCCGATATGGCGCCTGCGCCCGAAAAGGCCGATGCGCTCAATGCGGAAGAGCGGCTGCGCGATCCCTCGCACGTCCGGGCCATGGCGGAAGAAGAACTGGGCAGTTTGTTTACGCAGGCCGGTTTGCCGCAGCCGCGCGTGGAACATTACCGGCTGGAGGGCGAGCTTGAAGACCTGCTATCACGGTCCTTTCCCGAGCCGGGCAATGCCGATCGTATCCGCGAGATCTTCGCCCGCTCAATCGCCGGCGATTCTCTCGATCTGAGCACATACAGAAAAGATGGGAAGATTTATTACAGCTTTCCGGTGGCCGTGCTGGTCAGCGCGAGAAACTAGCCCCCTGCCAGGCGTTTGCGGAAGGCCGCCACACGCAGCTTGTTGCCGCAGGTGTTCAAACTACACCAGGACCGTGTACCGCTCTTGCTCACGTCATAAAAGACCAGCACGCATTCCGGATTCTTGCAGCGACGCACGCGCTCCAGGTCCGCCATGGCAATGAACCGGGCGAAGCTCAGCGCAATGGGTGCGCACACGTCCTCGGGAGAGTTGAGGTCCCAGCGGCGTTCCAGGGCGAACCGCCGGCCGTCCGGAACAAGCAAGTCTCGGGCTGCCTTGCGGGCGAGAAGGGCATTGGTCGCCGCAACGGTGTCTCTGGGAAGGCCCCCGGTATCCATCAGCGTCTGCACGCCAAAGCGCAGAAGCCGGCGATAATCGCGGGCTGCGTGCAACGCGGCATCCAGCAGAGGCCTTGGGGTGCTTTTCGGAACGCGCAGCAGCCCTGCCTCGTGAAGCCAGCGCACCAGATCGTGCCGTTCCGCCAGCAAATCGACCGGCCGGCCCTGGCTCACAATCGCTGTATTCACAAAATCCAGGGCGGGCTCATTTCCCACCCACACAAATTTTTCCGTCTTTGCTGCCGCTTTTTTTGAATCTTCTGACGCCATCAATACTCTCATGGCATGTAACAGTCATAACCAGTATAGAGTGTTACAATTAAACTCATCAACTGAGAGGAACTCCAATGTCCCGTTTAACGATGATTGATCCTTTGACCGCCACTGGCAAAGCCCGCGACCTCCTGGCGGCCGTGAAAGCCAGGCTCAAGGTTACCCCGAACATGACCCGAGTGATGGCAAATTCGCCCGCGGTCCTGGAAGCCTACCTTGCTTTCAGCGGCGCGTTGGAGAACGGCGCACTGACCGCCAGGCTGCGCGAGCAGCTGGCTTTGACCGTGGCCGAGGCTGATGCCTGCGAGTACTGCCTGTCAGTGCACAGTGCCGCAGGAAAGGCAATGGGCATGACCGAGTCCGAGCTCAGAGACACCAGACAAGGCAAAGCGGCCAGCGCCAGGGACACCGCCGCGCTTGCCTTCGCCCGCGAGATCGTGGAGAAGCGGGGAATTGTTCCTGAAAAGGCGGTCACGGCGGTGCGGGCCGCTGGATTTTCTGATGGCGAGATTGCGGAAATCATTACCCATGTGGCCCTCAACATCTTCACCAACTACTTCAACAACGTTGCCGCTGTTGAACTCGATTTTCCCAAAGTGGCCTTAATGACCGCTTAATTCCAGGGCCGGTGGCGGCTGGAGATTTTGCATCAACCGCTGCCGGGCCTTCATCCAGAGAGAGCCATGCATGTTTCCGAACTCTGGCGCTATCCGGTCAAGAGCCTGAAGGGCGAGCCGCTTGAGCAGGCTGAAGTCACGCTGACCGGCATTCCGGGTGACCGCGAAATCGCGGTCCTCTCGCAAGAGGGACGCCTGTTCACCTCGCGCAGCAGGCCACGGCTGCTGGCATTGCGCGCGGAACTTGCAGCGGACGGCGCGGTCACCATCAACGGCTTTGGCTGGGAGTCGCCGGAAGCGGTTGCCCTGGCCAGCGAAGCCGTGGGCCAGCCGGCAAAACTGGTCCGCATTCCGCAGCCGGATGCCTTTGATGTCCTGCCTCTGCTCATCGCCACCGATGGAACCGTGCAGCACCTCAGCATTGACCGGCGGCGGTTGCGCCCCAACATCGTCATCGCCGGAGTAGACGGCCTGAAGGAACGCGACTGGCCCGGTGGCGTGATCGCCATTGGCGACGTGCGGATTCGCGCCGCGAAATTGCGCGAACGCTGCGTGATGACCACCTACGATCCTGATACGCAGGAGCAGGACAAATCGGTCCTCCTGCGCATTGTCCGAGAGCTGGACGGCAAGGCGGCGCTGGATTGCTCCGTGATCGAGCCGGGAGTGGTGCGCGTGGGCGATCTGGTACAGGTGATATAAGCCGGAACGCGCCGGTGCTGCCCTTTATGTCCGATTTCGCAAGGCGCGGGCGAGGCAAGGCGGCTGCCCGGAGATCAATCAAAGTGCTTCAGCCGGGGCCACACTTCCTGCAGGTTGAACTTCGGCCCGCGGCAGAGATAGATGTGGAACCACTCGTCGCGCCGTGAATACGGGTGTTCCACAGTCGCCACGTCCTGGACGCTCTCAAAGTGCCGGCGGTCGCCGCTGCCATCGCTGCGCAGGATAATCATGATCTGGCCGGTATAGTTACGCGGGCCCCAGAGCCAGTACTGGTTGTGATCGCTGATGGCGCGCGGCAGCCCGTATCTGGGACCAAAGAAATCCACCGCCGCCGCCTCGCCCCAGCTGTTGGAGAAGATGGCGGTGCGCGCCTGCTCCTCCGGCGTCAGGCCGTGGTAGACACGCGCCACCTGCTGCACCATGGGCTCCCAGCCGAACTCGTCGGCAAAGTACTGCGGCAAAGGACCGTTGTTCTGATGTTCGGCTTGAGGCGCCGGGATGTGCAGCGCCTTCTGGTAGCGAATGAATCCTTCAGGAGACAGCAGCGGACAAGCAATGGGCGCCAGCACTGCGCCTGCCACTGCCACCAGGCCGACATACGCGGCACGGGCCCACGGCATTCGGCAACTGGTGACACGTTCAAATCCGACGGCCCCTGCGGCAAACATCATGGGATAGACCGGAGCGACGTAATAATTCTTTGCTCCCATCGCGATAAACAGTCCCAGCGTCACCACGAAGGTCCAGCCCAACACGCGATAGCGGCGTCCTCCGGGAGCAAAGAAGAGCCAGACCAGTCCGCCCAGCCACAGCGGGAACAGGATGGGCTGCATCGTGAACGCCTGGTCGGCAATAAAGGTGATTGGACCGCGGACCACGTCGCGATGGTTCATGCGAACGTTATGTATCAGTTCGAGAAAGGGAAAGTGGTTCCACATCTGCCAGAGAAAATTGGGCAGAGCGATCAGGAAACAAGCCGCCACGCCCAGCCACAAGTACCTGCTCTTCAGAAAGCGCCTTTCGGGAGTAAGAAGCACGCCGGCCAGGATTCCGGCCAGCAAAAAGGCGATGGAGTACTTGTTCTCAAACCCAACGCCGGCCAGGAGGCCAAACCAGAGCCAGTAATGCTCCCGTCCGGTATTGACAGCGCGCAGCACGCACCAGATGCAGGCCATCCAGATGAGCGGCTCAAAAGCGTTGTCGGTGAGCCAGTGCTGCAGAACCAGGTAAAAGGGGACCGGCAGAATCGCCAACGCAGCCAGCGCCTGGGCGAACCGGCCACCGCCCATTTCTCGCGCAAGCCGGCCCGTGAGCCACACGAGCGCCGCGCCTGCCAGCGCCGGGAGAAGCCGCAGGGCCAGCAACGACTCGCCAAACACATGCCGCGCGAACCAGGCAATGAACACGGTCAGCGGCGGGTGATCAACGTAGCCCCAGGCCATGTGCTGTGAGCAGGCAAGGTAGTACATCTCGTCGCGGAAGATACCGTAACGGTTGGCGGTGAGCAGATGCAGCAGCAGCTTGGCGGCGGCAAGATACAGAACAATGGCCGGGCCGGTGACAAACCAGGATTCCTCCCGGGTTGGAGGAAGATGGTTCTTCTCTGGCGGAATGGCAGTCGCTTCCATGGCTTCCATCGTACCGGTCTCCTATTGCACGCGCCCAGTTCGGGGCCGGGTTTGTCTCCCTGCGGGCTGTGCCCTATGAGGAGACCCATACGAGAGCTGCTTTCATGGATTTAAAATCACTTTGCCGAACTGTTCACTCTTTTCGAGCCGCTGGTGCGCCGCCGCTGCCTCGCGCAGCGGGAAGCTCCTGTCCACCACGGGTTTGATCTTCCCGGAGAAGATGTGCTTCATGACTTCATGGAACTCGCCCTGGGTGCCCATGAAAGAGCCCAGAAATGAGAGCTGGCGGGCAAACAGGAAGCGGATATCGAAGCTGGCTTCCGGACCGGTCGTGGCCCCGCACGTTACCAGCTTGCCGCCCGGCTTCATGGACTTCATGCTCTCCGGCCAGGTGGCCTGGCCCACGTGTTCAAACACGATGTCGCACATGGCCTTGTTGGTGATCTTTTTTACTTCCTCGGAAATTTTCTGCTGGTAGTGGTTGATAACGTGGTCGGCGCCCAGTTCGCGGCACTGCTCCAGCTTGTTTTCGTCGCCGGCAGTGGCAATGCATACGGCGTTGAACAGCTTGCAGACCTGGATGGCGATGGAGCCGATGCCCGAGCCTCCTCCCAGCACCAGCACGGTGTCGCCGGGCTTGATGTTGCAACGGCCCACCAGCATGTGCCACGCCGTGAGCGAAACCAGGGGAACAGACGCGGCCTCGTCATAAGTCAGCTCTTCGGGAATGGGCAGCACATTGACCCGCGGCACGGCGATGTACTCGCAGTTGCCGCCGTCGTTCAGGTAGCCCAGCACGCTGTATTGCGGGCAGAAATTCTGCTGGCCGCGGGTGCAGGCCGCGCAATAACCGCAGAAGGTATGCGGCGCCAGCAGCACACGCTGCCCTGCCTTCAGGTCGGTGATGTACTCGCCGACCTCGGCAATGTCGCCGGAAACGTCACTGCCGTTGATATGCGGCAGCTTGATGCCCGGCAGGCCCTTGCGGATGAACAGGTCAAGATGATTCAAAGCGCAGGCCTTGACCCGCACCAGCACCTGGTCTTTACGCGGCTTGGGATCAGGGACATCTTCGAACTTCAGGACTTCAGGACCGCCGAATTCATGGAAACGGATGGCTTTCATACGTGGGCTCCTCGCGCGAAGCAAACAAGCGAATTTATCACGACGAAGAAAAATCCTCCACGCAGCCGGGGTTCAAATCAGCCGGTAATTCCGCATCATGCCCATGTCTTCATGTTCCAGGATGTGGCAGTGGTAGAGGAACAGGCCCTTGAAGCCGGGGAATTTCATCAGCAGGAGCACCTCCTCACCGGGCAGGACCAGGACCGTATCTTTCCAGCCTGCGTCCATCAAGCCCTCACGGAGAGACGCCAGCGGAGCATGGTCTTCCGCGGCGGGCGTACGCTTCAGCACCTGAAACTGTCCGCCGTGAAGATGCATGGGATGCGCCATCTGCATCATGCCCATACTTTCGTTGCGAAAGCCCAGAGCGTAAAGGCCCCCGGCCTTGAAGGTTTCGTTTTCCTTGGCGGCCTCCATCTGGAACGTGCTGTCGTTGAGAAACCACTGCATCCGCCCGAAGGAAAGAGGAAAAATCCGAGGCTGGTCCGCGTTTTCCGCTCCCTGCAAGCGAAGGAATCCCGGCCTGGATAGGCGGGCGGGGAGCCGGAAACGGGATCTTTCTTTCCTGTGAATCAGTACGCGAAGGACCTTGAACTCCGAGCCCTGTTGCAGCGCCGAGCCGCCGCCCATCATGCCCCTGCCCATTCCGCGCCCCATGCCGCGTCCCATCATCATTTGTGGGGCAGGAAAACTGAGGCTGCGCAGCTCAAACGAGGACCCTAAGCCGTGCCCGCTCAGGTCGAGAATCACGTCGGCGCGTTCCGCCGGGGCCAGCACCAGATAAGGCTTCTTGACGGGGCGCTCCAGAAGACCGCCATCGGTGCCAATCAGTGTGAACGGCAGGCCATTGCTCCAGGCAAGTTTGTAGACGCGTGAGTTTGATCCGTTCAGCAGGCGCAGCCGGTAGCTCCCGGTCCCAAGGTTTAACTGTTTGTCCGGGACGCCGTTCACGAGGATTTGGTCGCCCAGAAATCCGTTCATGGCGTCCATGGGGCCGGTGAGATAAGTAAGCTGCCTGCCGGCTCCAAAGGTGCGGTCTTGAATCACGAGCGGAATCTCATGCTCGCCTGAAGGCAGGCGCAGCGCGGACTCCTCCTGGTCATGGACGAAGAGCAGCCCGGCGAGACCGCGATACGTCTGTGGCCCGGTGCGGTCGTCAGGGTGAGGGTGATACCAGTAGTGGCCGGCGCGGGCCTGGACTTCAAATTCGTAAAGATACTGCGCGCCGTTTGGGACAACCAGACGCGGATGCCCATCCATCAACGCCGGAACAGCCAGCCCATGCCAGTGGACGATGGTGGGTTCAGGCAGTTCGTTGCGGAAGTGTACGCGGACTTTGTCGCCGCTGCGCAGGCGGATGGAAGGCCCTAGATAGGAGCCGGAAGGCTCCAGCGTTCCTGTGCGGCCTTTCAGTAGTTTTGCCGTGTAGGACCACGTTTTGGTCGGGCTGCCGGGAAAAATTTCATGCTGTGCAGGCCGCGCCGTAAGTTCCAGTTCCACGTCAGGATGAAACGAGGGATTGGCCTGGGGACGCGCTTGCGACCCGGGCGGCAGGGCCAGACCATGCGTATAAACGCCCGTGGCAGCAAGAGCCAGAGATTTGAGAAACTCCCGCCGGTCCATTTTGTCTTGCTCCTTCGGCGATCCGGATGGCTGTTGCGGGGCGGAACAGCGCCTACCGGTACGATGCTCGCAGAAACCGACATGTTAAGCAAAAGGAGCAGCAGTCTCCATGAATCCTATGCCGCAAAAGGCCCCTAAAGCCGCAGCCGCGCTGAAGCTGAGTAAAACGGAGTGGGGGTCATTGGAAGCGGCGACAAAGACAACGGCGTGATCGGCATTGCGGCCGGAGCAGGTTTTGCCACAGCGTCCGGTTCGCCTGTCAGTCAGTGGAAACGTTCCGGCCAACCTTTATACTTTTGAGTGACTGGGCAAAAAGCATGCCTGAATTTCTTACCAATCTTTTACGCACCCTTCGCGGCGCCCGTGGCACCGATATGCGCCTGCTGTGCAGCCAGTTGCTCTCACAGCGCGGTGAAGCCTCCCAGACCATGCTGGCGCAG
>DATIWA010000246.1:0-7147 GCA_035465515.1 Candidatus Limnocylindrales bacterium
TTCCATGCAGAGTGGATGCGCGCAAGAGTTCCCCGGCTGCAAAAGGAGCAGGCTTTCATTTCATGAGAGGAATCTCAGCTTTGCGCGTGATGCCTGACATCGGCGCCGCGGACCCAGAAAATCACGTCTTCGGCGATGTTGGTGGCATGGTCTGCCACGCGCTCAAGATTGCGGGCGACGATCAGAGTATCCAAAGCATCACGGTGGGTCTCCACGGCGTGGGTCATGGCGAAATCCGCGGCCTCAAAAATTTCCCGGTTGATATTGTCAACCAGGTCATCGCGCTCCAGCACGGACCGGGCCAGGCCCGCATCGGCTGTGACAAATGCGTTGATGGCGTCCCGGACCATGTTGATGGCGAGCATTGCCATCCGCGGACTGTCGACGTTCAGATCGGCCCGTGTATGGCCGACCATGTCCAACACGCGCTCGGCGATATTGACGGCCTGGTCGCCTACGCGCTCCAGGTCGGAATTGATCTTGATGCAGGCAATTATGAAGCGGAGGTCCACCGCCATTGGCTGCTGCATGGCGAGTAGGTCAATGGAAAGCTCGTCCACTTCGCGCTCAGCGGCATTGATCTTGGCTTCATCGCGCAGCACCAGCTCGCAAAGAGATGTATCGCGTGTCTGGAATGCGCGGGCCGCGCGGTCCACCGCCTGCTCGGCCATTCCGCCCATGGCAAGTATTTTCTGCTTTAGATCGTCAAGACCCTGGTGGAACCGTGTGCGCGTCATCCGAACCTCCCGGTGATGTAGTCTTCCGTGCGCTTGTCGGAGGGCTTGGTAAACATCTTTTCCGTCCTGTCGAACTCCACGAGGTGTCCCATCAGAAAGAACGCGGTGAATTCGGCGACGCGCGCAGCCTGCTGCATATTATGAGTGACAATCACGACCGTGTATTGCTGCTTCAAGTCAAAGATCAGGTCTTCTATTTTAGCCGTGGATATGGGGTCAAGAGCGGAAGCCGGCTCGTCCATGAGAAGGACGTCCGGTTCAACGGCGAGGGCGCGCGCAATGCAAAGCCGTTGTTGCTGGCCTCCGGAAAGACTCGCTCCCGATTTTTTCTTCAGCTCGTCCTTGACCTCGTCCCATAAGGCCGCCTGGCGAAGAGATCTCTCCACCACCGCGTCCAGTTCGCGGCGGTTGTGGAAGCCGTTGAGCTTCAGGCCGGCAGCCACGTTGTCGTAAATGGACATGGTCGGGAACGGATTTGGCTTCTGGAACACCATCCCGACGCGCCGCCGGATCGAAACGGGCGAGACCCCTTTGCCGTAAATATCCAGGTCGCCGATTTTCACTTCGCCTTCCACGCGCGCGTTGGGCAGAGTTTCATGCATTCGATTGAGGCAGCGTACAAACGTTGATTTACCGCAGCCGGAAGGGCCGATGATCGCCGTGCTGTGCTTCTCCTGGATGTCAAGGCTGATATTGTAAAGCGCCTGCGTTTGGCCGAACCAGGCATTCAGATTCGCCACGTGAATCCCTGAATCCATCAGTTGGCCCCCTTGACCGCCCCGCGGCTGGCGATGAACCTGAAGACAATGACCGTCAGCATGATCATGGAAATGAGGACCAGCGCCCCTGTCCATGCCTGCCGGTGCGCCTGATCGTAGGGCATAACGGCGTAATTGAAGATCTGCAGGGGCAGGGCAGCGGTGGGCTGGTTGATTTTTACGTTCCAGTACTGGTTTCCAAAGGCGGTAAACATCAGGGGCGCGGTTTCCCCCGCAACGCGTGCGAACGCCAGCATGATGCTGGTGATAATTCCTGAACTCGCAGTCCGCAGGACCACTGAGACCGTGGTCCGCCAATGCGGGATTCCCAGACCGAGTGCGGCTTCCCGAATCGATTGCGGCACCATCAGCAGCACTTCTTCGGTGGTGCGGCAGATGGTGGGAATCATCATGATTCCCAGCGCCACGCTTCCCGCCAGCAGCGAGAAGTGCTTTTGCGTGAGTACCACCAGCGCGTACGCGGTAATGCCGATTACGATCGAGGGCACACCGTTCAGCACGTCTGCCGTGAAACGAACAAAGTCACCAGCCCTGTTGCGGCCATACTCGGCCAGAAATACCCCGGCGCCGATCCCCAGCGGCACACCGATCATGCTGGCCACCACGAGTAGCATCACTGAGCCCACAATGGCGTTGGCCATTCCCCCTCCGGTTTCGCCAATCGGCTTCGGGATCTCCGTGAGAAAGGCCCAGTTAAGCTCGCCAACCCCGTGGTAAATCACCGTCCCAAGGATCAGAAACAGCGGGACGGTAACCACCAGGGCTGCAAGCGTAATCAGGCCCAGAGCAAGGCCATTCTTGAACCGCCGGGGCAGCGAAATAGTGTTCTTCCTGTTACGCAAGGGCCCTCGCAGGCATGCCCCGGGTCGTGGACCAGATCAACAGCCGGGCCAGCGCGTTCACGATCAACGTCACAACAAACAGGACCAGCGCCATTTCGATCAGGGCGCTCAGGTAGAGGTTTCCCACGGCTTCCGTGAATTCGTTCGCGATCACGCTGGCCAGCGTGTAGCCCGGCGCGAAGAGAGATTTTGCAATCTCCGGACGGTTTCCGATCACCATGGTCACGGCCATGGTTTCACCCAGGGCGCGGCCCAGGCCCAGGATCACGCCGCCAAAAATTCCCGGCCTGGCGTTGCGCAGCACGGCAATCCGCAGCGTTTCCCACCTGGTTGCTCCCAGCGCCAGGGCTGCTTCCCGCTGCTGCCGGGGCACGGCGGTAATCACCTCCCGGGTGATGGAGGCGATGATGGGCAAAATCATGATTGCCAGGATGACCCCGGCTGCCAGCATGCCGATGCCGTATTTCGGGCCTGTGAACAGACCGGTCCAGCCAAAGTAGGCAGCCAGAAACGGCTGCACGTGCAGGCGTAGAAACGGAGCCAGGACAAAAATTCCCCACAACCCATAGATCACGCTGGGAATGGCTGCCAGCAATTCCACCAGGAGAGACAGAACGGCGCGGATGGGGCGCGGGCATATCTCCGTCAGGAACAGCGCTGTACCCAGAGAGAGCGGAACGGCAAGTGCGAGCGCCAGGACCGATGACACGATCGTTCCATAGATGAACGGCAGGGCCCCAAAATCTTCGTCAACCGGGTCCCATACCTGGCGGGTGAGGAATTTAAACCCGAATTTGCTGATGGAAAGCTGGGATTGCGTGACCAACTCAAAAACGATGAGACCCACAATCACCAGGACCGCCAGACCGCACAAAATCACAATTGAGCGAAAGGCAGAGTCGGCGAAGACGCTTTGTTTGTCTCGAAAACGCTCCTTCCGTCCCGCTGATGGCCGTTCGCCGCCCGCAGGCTGACCGTTGCCTGCCGCGGCTCCCGCAGTGGAAGAGGGCATGGATTCCGCCGGTGTCCTGAGTCTTGGGAGCCCACTCATGGCTGCACCGTATCAGATCATTGTTAAATGATTGTTAAAAAGACAGAGCGCCGGCGAAACCCGGCGCTCTTCGGGAGGGAGAAGAAGCAGGGTTACGGCAATGTGTAGCGGAGATCAACCCATCCCATTCCCAGGTGCGCATTCTTCGGCTGGTTGGCCGGAACGAACCACGGGCTCCGAGTTAAATAAGAGGCCTGCGTGATGAGTTGAAAAGCCCCGTACTGGGGGTTCTTCCAGAAGGTTTGGATCCATCCTATCGTCCCTTCCTGGACGGCGCGGTTGGCCGCCAGGTTGTTGGTGGCGGAACCTCCGGGGAAACCGAACCCAATCAGCGGCGATACGGCGGCCGTGGATGTGGTGTCAGGGAAGAAATTGCGCTGGTAATATGCGCCGCCGTAATACCCATAAATCATGGTTTGCGGGGTAACCTGGTACTCGAACCCGCCGATGCCCGATCCAGAGTGGACCAGGGAAGGCGTTCCATCAGGACGGATGACCGCTGCCGGCCCCATACCGAAGATGTAACGGCCGCCGCCATCGCTGTAGACAGCGTTGGCAAGTATGCGGAAATTCTTGATCAGTTCGACATTCATCGCCGCCATTACTCCGCCGCCCGTTTTCGTTTGATCAACAAACGGCTGCCCGGCAGCGGATTGGGTCGTCACCTTCACGGACGTAAGCACGCCGCCGCCTTCAGCATGGAAATGTTTCCCTCCAAAGTCGTTGTCATACGCTACTTTGGAAATAACGTCAGGGTGCAGATTGGGGGTGTTGAGATTGCCTGCCGCATCCAGTTGGCTGCCAAGCTGGCCTGCCAGTCCTGTCGGAAGCACCACCTGGTTGGCCTGGCCAATAAATTGTTGCGGATTTTCCAGGGCGACACCAAACGCCCAGTTTTTATTGGGATGATAAGCCACCCGGAACTGTGGAGCCCGCGTCCAGGTCAAACCCACCTGGTAATTGAAATCCATGTTTTGGCTGAAGAACACGTCGGCGGGCATAGGCGAGAGTCCCACACGATTGGGTGTCATCCAACTCCAGGATTGGCCGCCCAGAATTTCCCAATTGCCGTGTCTCAAGTCCGCCCAGTAGAGCCGCATGCGATTGGTGTGGCTGTTGCTCGTGACAAATGCGTTCCCCGGGTCATTGCCAAGGAAGTCCATCTCCAGGTAGCCCGTGACGTCATTGCCGCGGTATTTGCTGGTGACTTTCATGGCCAGACGGGAGTTCTGCGCGGTAAACCGGGTCTCGCTGAGCTGCCCCTGCGCGGTATTGCTGTAGGGAATGGAGAAGAAGTTGGTGCCCAGGGAACCAACGTTGGTTGAGCGAAAAATACCGGTCAAGTCCATGAATCCGCCCGGCGTGAATTCAGCTCCCCCAATCCGGAAAGAAAGCGGCGATTCTTTCTGCTTTTCGGCATCGCCTTGCGCCACCGGTGTGTTGGAGCTTCCTGCTGTGCTCAATGTGGCGTTCACTACGTGGGGAGCAGGGTTCTTTTTGAGTTCCAGCTCGTGCTGCAACTGCTCGATCTGCTTCTGCTGGGCCGCGATGGCAGATTGCAGAGACTTGATCTGGTCAGTGATATTGGTGGTGTCCGTATCTGGGCCACCGCCCGGAGCGCTGCTCTGAGCGAGCGAGATGCTCGTCGCCAGCAGTACGGCAAAAATTGGCCTAAGCAGTTTCATTGCGGTCTTCTTCCTCCAATTGGTCATCGGGATTTAACTTTGATTTCTTTAATATGAGTTCCTGCTTTCAGCTTCGATTGAACCAATGCACCCGCTGTTATAGGAGAGCTTTGTTACAAACTGATTAAAAATTGGTGAATCGCAGGTAAAACCAGATCACCGGAACGCAACCTGTTTTCCGCAAATGACTGGATGCGCGTGGTCCCAAACGGGAGATCAGGCCGCGGGCAGGCTGAAGTAAAAGGTGGAGCCATGCCCCATGATACTGTCCACGCTGACTGTGCCACCGTGATTCAAGACAATGTGTTTCACGATCGCCAGGCCCAGCCCGGTGCCGCCGCTCTCGCGGGAACGGGCTTTGTCCACCCGATAGAACCGTTCAAAAATCCGTGGAAGGTGTTCGGAAGGAATTCCGGGACCGAAATCGCGAACGAAAAACCTGGTCTTCTGCGCCTGCTGCTCCGCCCCGATGACGACTTTCTTGCCTGTCGGCGCATACCGCATGGCGTTGCTGATCAGGTTCCCGAATACCTGGTGGATCGCGTAAGCGTCGGCCATCACGTGCGTGTCGGGAACGTCCGCGATGGCCAGTTCAACGCCGGCTGCTCTTGCGCTCTCCTGCATGGAGGCGGCCGCCTCAGCCACCAGCTGGCGGGCAGAGTGCGGCCGCAGATCGAGCTTTTCCTCGCCCGATTCCACCCTGGCCAGCACCAGCAGGTCTTCCGTCAGCCGTCCCATGCGTTCCGCGTTGCGACGGATGACCTGAAGAAACTCCCTGGCGCCGCTGCTGGCAATCTCGTCATTTTCCAGCAGGGTCTCGGCGTATCCCTGAATGGAAGTCAACGGCGTGCGCAATTCGTGAGACACGTTGGCGATGAAGTCCCGGCGCGTCTTTTCCACCCGTTCAATATCGGAGATATCGTGCAGCACGCTTACCACTCCGCCGTCCGGCAGCGGTTCCGCAGTAATGGAAAAAGACCTTCGGCCGAAGAGGGAAGCGGCAATGGCGCTTTCACGCTGCTTGCTGCGCAGGGCCGAGTCAAGGGTCCGAAGAAAATCAGGATGGCGCACCAGTTCCGTCACCGGAGAGCCAATAGCAACCGGGTGCTGCGCGATTGCCGCAATGGCCTGATTGGCCCAGAGCACCTTCAGTTCAGGGGAAACGGCGATCACGCCGTCATTCATGCTGTTGAGCAGGGCCTCAAGCTGGGAGCGGCTCTCGCGCACGGCGGCAAAGTTTTCCTCCAGGCGTCGCGCCGTCCGGTCCAGGGCCGAAGCCACCTGGCCGATTTCATCCCCGCTCGTTTCGGCAATCCTCGCCGTAAGGTCGCCGGATGCGACTTGTTCCGCGAAGCGTACGATGCGCCGCAGTCGCGCCGCAATGATCTGCGCCACCCCGAATGCCAGCGCCAGCGCGAACAAGAGCGCCAGCGCCGTGGCGTGCAGCAATGCCCTTTGAATTCCGCTGATCTGGCTTCGGATGGTGGACAGGGGATACGCCAGCCTGGCCACCTTGTCGCCGCTGGGCACGGCCACGTACAGAAACTCGATTCCCACCGTATGGCTCAGCCGGCTGGACGCGCCGGTGCTCCCGTGCAGAACGGCGGCCACTTCAGGGCGGCCCGCGTGGTTCTCCATGGTCCTGGCATCGGCCTGGGAGTCCGCCAATACCGTCCCGTCGTGCGCGATGATCGTAGCGCGTGTCTCGGTAATCCGGGCCTCGTCCTGGGCCATCTGCTGCAGGGAATGTGTGTGGTCATTCTCAATGCGCAAGGCGAACGCCCGGGCATTCTGCACCAGCCAGAGTTGCAGGTTGCTGGTTAGCGAATTCTCCCACGTGTGCCGGATGCTGATATCGAGCGTGAGGGTGGCCACGGCGATCACCGCCACGAAGGCTGCCAGGACCTTCAGGAATATCCGGTTTCTCATTTCGGCGCCTCGAACTTGTAGCCGGAGCCGCGGACCGTGACCAGGTACCTGGGGTCCTCCGGATCATGTTCGATCTTTTCCCGCAGACGCCGGATATATACATCCACGGATCGCGGCGTAACAA
>DATIWA010000247.1:0-17032 GCA_035465515.1 Candidatus Limnocylindrales bacterium
GTTCCGGCGACGGATCGCAAAAATGGGCGTGATGTTCGTCACAGCTATGCTGCGACTCGGGTCGTTAAAGTCATTGTTTCGTAAATTTGCCAAATTGAGGACGAAACCCGGCAATTTGGGGAATAATGTTTCTCGCAGCAAATCCGGTAGAAATGCCGATTTTCGGTTGAGAGAGGATGACGGTTATGAGGATTGCGGTTCCCATGGAACAACTGCCCGGTGAAGCCCGAGTGGCCCTGGTGCCTGAGTCGGTCAAAAAGCTCATCGGCAGCGGGGTTGAAGTGGGGGTGGAATCAGGCGCCGGTGTGAGGGCCGGCTATCTCGACGATGACTATAAAGCAGCCGGCGCCGGCATCATGGATCGGGCCAGCCTGTTAGGTGGGACCGACATTCTGGTCTGCGTGAACCGGCCTGAGACCGCCGATTTCAAGGCATTGAAATCCGGTGCAATCGTCATCGGTTTCCTCAAACCGCTCGATGAACCCGCCGCCCTGGAGCCGATCGTTGCCCGCCAGCTCAGCGCTTTCGCCATGGAACTGGTGCCGCGCATCACCCGCGCTCAGTCCATGGACGCGCTCTCATCCATGGCCACCGTTGCCGGCTACAAGGCGGTCATCATGGCCGCCGACCGCCTGCCTAGAATGTTCCCGCTCTTGATGACGGCTGCCGGTACCGTGCCGCCTGCCAAGGTGCTGGTGCTCGGCGCAGGTGTCGCCGGATTGCAGGCCATCGCCACCGCCCGCCGTCTCGGAGCGGTTGTGGAATCCTATGACGTCCGCGCCGCCGCCGGACAGGATGTGAAGTCGCTCGGAGCCAAGTTCCTGGAAGTGGACCTTGGCGGCATTGAGACTCAGGACGCAGGCGGGTACGCGAAGGAACTCAGCCCGGAAGCTCTGCAAAAGGGCCGCGACATGGTGACCAAACATGCCGCTCTTTCCGATGTTGTCATCACCACCGCACAGGTCCCGGGACGAAAGGCCCCACTCATGCTTACCGAAGAAGCTGTGACCGGAATGCGCCCGGGGTCAATCATTGTTGACCTGGCTGCCCCCACGGGCGGCAATTGTGCGCTGACCCGGCCCGGTGAAGAGTACCAGCAGAACGGGGTCACCATCATCGGCCCGCTGAATGTCCCGGCCACCGTGCCCGGGCACGCCAGCCAGCTCTACTCCCGGAACCTGACTACCTTCCTTTCCCTGATCAACGACAAGGGAAGCCTCAAAGTTGATATGAACGACGAGATCCTCAAAGGATCTTGCGTCGCTTACCAGGGTGGAAACGTTCACCCCAAAGTTGCAGCCGCGCTGGGACACACCGTCCCGGCCTGAAACAAGGAGAGTTGAATGAACCAGATACTGTTTCAACCGATCGCATTCATCGCTGCCTTTTACATCACGGCGGGCGGCGAATCGTCGGCTGAGAAGCTCGCGTTCAATCCGGCGGTCCTGATTGCGTCGCTTTATGTCTTCGCCCTGGCGGCGTTTCTCGGGTACCAGGTAATTTCCCGTGTGCCTCCGTTGTTACACACTCCGCTGATGTCGGCGACCAACGCCATTTCCGGCATATCGGTCATCGGTTCTCTGGTGATTGCTGGTTCCAAATATGACCAGCACCAGACGCTGGCTTCGTTGCTGGGATGCGCGGCCGTCACCTCGGCCATGATCAACGTGACCGGCGGGTTTCTGATCACGGACCGCATGCTGAAGATGTTCCGCAAGAAAGATGCCGTTAAGCCGGAGGCCCACAAGTGATCAACTCTACTTATTTTCTTGAAGGGACCTACCTGGTAGCTTCGATCCTGTTCGTCCTGGGCCTCAAGAGTCTGAGCCATCCCGACTCCGCCCGTCGCGGCATGATCCTGGCCGCGGCAGGCATGACCGCCGCCGTATTCGGCACCCTTTTTCATCCTCAGATCGTTGATTATCGCTGGATCGCTGTCGGTTTGATCGTAGGTTCAGCCATCGGCATACCTATGGCCATGGTCCCCATGACCGCCATGCCGCAACGAACCGCGCTGTCCCATGCCTTTGGCGCTTTGGCGGCATCTCTGGTCGGTATTGCCGAATTTACCATCCATGGCGCCAATATGGGCGGCGTCAAGATGGGCGCCCTGGGCCTGGAAGTCATGCTCGGCTCCCTGACCACCACCGGTTCATTGATTGCCGCCGCCAAGTTGCAGGAGATGATGCGCGGCACTCCCATCATGTTTAAGGGGCAGCATATCTTTAATTTGACGCTGTTCCTGGCCATGCTGGGATGTTTCATAACCTGGCTTACCCACCCGCTCGCTGTTGGTTTCTTTTATGCCACGATCAGCTGCGCCTTTGTGTTCGGCGTCATGCTGGTGCTGCCCATCGGCGCCGCGGACATGCCCGTGGTCATGTCGCTGTTGAACTCCTACGCCGGCCTGTCTTCCGCGGCCACCGGCTTCGTGCTCTCCAACAACGTTCTGATCATCGCCGGCACGCTGGACGGGTTCTCCGGCTTTATTCTCTCCATCCTCATGTGTAAGGCCATGAACCGCTCCATGACCAACGTCCTGTTTGGCGGGTTCGGCGCGGTGAGCGCAACCGAGGTGGCTGGCGCGGGCGGAAGCATGCGCGAAGTCACCCTTGACGACGTCGCCGTGCAACTCGCCTATGCCAACCAGGTTGTCTTCGTTCCCGGGTATGGCATGGCTACCGCTCAGGCGCAGCATGCCTGCCGCGAGCTCGGCAACCTTCTGGAAGAACGCGGCGTGTCCGTGAAATACGGCATTCATCCCGTCGCCGGCCGCATGCCCGGGCACATGAACGTGCTGCTGGCGGAAGCCAACGTCCCCTACTCGCAGCTTTATGAGATGGACCAGATCAACCCCGAACTTCCCGCCACCGATGTAGCCGTGGTGATCGGCGCCAATGACGTGGTCAATCCTGACGCCCGCGATAATCCCAAGAGTCCCATCGCAGGCATGCCCATCATCGAAGTGGATCGCGCCAAGTCTGTTGTGGTGCTTAAACGCGGCAAGGGCAAGGGCTTCTCCGGGCTCGAAAATCCGCTGTTCTTCAAGGCGGTCACCGGGATGCTCTATGGCGATGCCAAGAGCAGTCTTACCAACCTGGCCCAGGCCGTGCAGAAAGTCTGAACCTCCCGTCCTGCCTCCTCATTTCCTGGCGGCGCCGCAGCCGCCAGGATTTTTTTGCTCGCCGCGCTGCTTAAATTAAAATATTGGTTCAGCTTCCGGAGGAGCCGCTTATGCCAGGTATTCCAGTTCAGGATTTCGTCGCTCAACTGCGATGTTGCAGCGCGGAAGACTTCGTCAACATTCCCAAAATCCACCAGCTTCTTCGCGACAATCCCGTTGATCCAAAATCCATAGAACGTTATTTGAACTGGGACCGCCAGCACTACACCCGCAATCTCATCGAAAAAACTGCGCTGTTCGAGCTGCTGGCCATCTGTTGGGAAGTAGGGCAGGGAAGCTCGATCCATAATCACAAGGAGCAGAACTGCTGGATGGCCGCTCCCATCGGCCGTCTTCTGGTGCAGAACTACCGCGTCTTACAGCAGGACCTCGAGGCGGGGACCTGTGATCTGGACCCTACGGACGTTCTGGAGATGAACGCGTCGAATCCCTGCGCCGTTGATCCCGCCCAGCCGGTGCACAAAGTTTTCAATCCAATCGAGTTCAACCAGCGCGCTGTCACCCTGCATGTTTACTCCCGGCCCTATGATAGCTGCGTGGTTTATTCCGACGAACAACACCGCTGTGGTGAGATCAAGCTGAGCTACACCTCGGAATACGGTCTCGTCCCCAAGTAAAGGGCACGGCGAGGCCGGCTTGCGCGCCGAGCCATCTGCTTCAGGAGCCGAATGGCAGCCGGGGAGATCTGGCTGCTTCAGCGGTTTGGAGCGCAGCGACCAAGGTAAAGCATGGCACGGCGAGGCCGGCTTGCGCGCCGAGCCGTCTGCTTCAGGAGCCGAATGGCAGCCGGGGAGATCCGGATGCTTCAGCGGTTTGGAGCGCAGCGACCAAGATGAAGCCCGCGTAGTCGGCGCTGCAAGATTGTTGTCTTCCCGGGAGCTATGACAGAATCTCTACTCCAAATGTTCTCTGATCGCACCAACTGGAACCTCGCCACGAATCGCCTTGCCGAAGCTCTGGCCCAATTTCGCGCATGCCGGAGCGACCTCATTGACCTCACCGCCTCCAACCCCACCGAGTGCGGTTTTCATTATGACGGGGCAGGCATTTTGAAGGCGATGATCACCCCTGCGGCCCTGAAATACCATCCGGACCCGCGCGGCCTGGCCAGTGCCCGCAAAGCCGTGGTCGAATACTACGCGCAGCGCGGTAATGAGGTCGCGCTCGACGACATGGTGCTTACCACCAGCACCAGTGAAGCTTATTCTTTCGCGTTCCGCCTGCTCTGCAATCCCGGAGATGAGGTCCTGATTCCCACTCCCAGCTATCCGCTGTTTGATTTCCTGGCCGAAATTCAAGACGTCAAGCTCACGCGCTATCCGCTGATCTACGACCACGGCTGGCAGATTGATATCCATGCCCTGGAGCAGGCCATCTCTCCGCGGACCCGCGGCGTAATCGTTGTCCATCCCAACAATCCCACGGGGCATTTCACCAGGGCCGGAGAGATTGCCAGGCTGAATCAGCTTTGCTCTTCGCGCAGGCTGGCGATCATCGCTGACGAAGTCTTTCTTGATTTTGCTCTGGATGATGCGGACGCCGGAGCGTCGAGCTTTGTTCGGAACTCTGAAGCGCTCACGTTTACCATGAGCGGCCTTTCCAAGATCTCCGGCCTGCCGCAGATGAAGTTTTCCTGGCTGGCGGTCAGCGGGCCGCCGGAAGAGAAAAGGGAAGCACTGGCCCGGCTTGAGATTATTGCCGATACATATTTATCCATGAATGCCCCGGTCCAGCTTGCCGCGCCAACGCTGCTGGCCCAGCGTTACGGATTTCAACAGCAGCTCAGGTCCCGGGTGCGCGGCAATCTGGCCGAGCTAGACCGGCAACTGTCGGAACAGAAATCATGCGCGCGCTTGCAGGTGGAAGGCGGATGGTATGCGGTGTTGCGCGTCCCCGCCACCAGGTCTGACGAGGAACTTGCCGTCGAACTGCTCACCACCCACGGGGTCTACGTCCATCCCGGCCATTTTTATGATTTTGCCCGCGAAGGTTTTCTGGTGGTGAGCCTGATTACGCCTGAGCGTGAATTTGCCCGCGGCATCGAAAAGCTGCTTGCTTTGGTCTGAAATCGATTAGAAGCTCGCGGAATACAGCCTGATTTCTCCCGTCCCCACGTGCGCGTGCAGGTGATAGCTTCCCGGCCCGCGGCGGCTGAAGGACCGCGCAAATCCTTCCTGCGCAACCTGAAACGGCGGCGCATCAATGTGGCCCACGTCCACGGACGCATCCACCCGCGCATATTTCTCCGGCTGGCCTACGTCAATGCTCACGGCCCCGGCATGGGACTCGATGTCCTTGTCGCCGTTGATGCCATCCACGCGCAGCCGGCCGCCATTCAGTCGGACTTTCAGATTGCTGTTGCGGGGTACCTGGATGACCGCCGCATAATTCTTCGGCCCTTCCACTTTGACCGCCGCTTCCTGCGGTGTTGTATCAATTCCAAAGTGGGGTTTGGGCTGCCCCTTGCGTTCCTTGCTTTGGCTGATCACAACCACCTTGTCGCCCGGGCCGGCTTCAATATGGTAGTCGCCGGAGCTGAGTTCCAGCTTCAAAGACTGGCCCGGCTGCAACTGAAGTTGCAGGCTTCCTTCGTTCATTTCGCTCCACGCCAGTGTGACGATCAGGAAAACAAATGACGCCAGGACGCGCTTCATCTCTCCCCTCCTGAATACCCGTGGCCCGATGCTCCGGCGCGGATTCATCCGGCAGGCCGTGGTGGACCAGTACCACGCTGCCCGGATGAATTCGGCAAGGAGGGCGCTGGAAGGAGCTGTCCCCCCTTGCTCTCTAAATACGCCGCAGGGAGAACGAAGGTTCCCGCTTATTTTGCGTGGGAAGAGACTGATTGACGGAGTTTGTATCTCTGGATCTTGCCCGTGGCTGTTTTGGGCAGTTCGTTAACGAATTCTAATCTCTCTGGACATTTGTGTACGGCAAGCCTGGTTCGGATATGTTCCTTCAATTCGTCAACAAGTTGAACCGACTCCTTGAAGTTTGACTTGAGTACTACAAAAGCCGCGGGCCGAGTCAGTTCGTTTCCGTTTTCAAATCCGATTACCGCTGCCTCCTGCACTGACGGATGCTCGAGCAGCGTGCTTTCAACTTCCACCGGGCTTACCCACATGCCTTTTACTTTCAGCATGTCATCGGACCGCCCGACATACCAGTAGTAGCCGTCGCTGTCGCAGTAGTACTTGTCGCCTGTTCGCAGCCAGTGGCCCTGGATCGTTTCCTTGGTCTTCTCGTGCTGGTTCCAGTAGCATGCGCAGGTGGCGTCTCCCTTGATGAACAGGTTCCCAATCTCGCCCACCGGCGCCGGCTGCCCGTTTTCATCGAGGATGCGCGCTTCATAGCCGGGCAGCACCTGGCCGCTTGATCCGGGCCGCGCTGCGCCAGGACGGTTCGCGATGAACATGTGCAGCGCCTCGGTGGAACCGATCGCGTCCAGGATTTCCACGCCGAACCGCTCCTTGAACCTGTAAAAGATGGGCGCCGGCAGGGCTTCACCGGCGGAAACCGCCCAGCGCACGCTGGAGAGATCAAACTCGGGCCCGCCCGGCCGTTGATAACTCAATAGCGAAACATAATTGGAAGGCACGGAAAAGAGCAGCGTGGGCTTATAGCGCTCAATCACCGCAAAGATGTTCGGCGGCGAGGGCGACCCCGGCCAGAGGATGCTGGTTGCTCCAACCCCCAGCGAAAAGTAGAGTCCGTTTCCCAGTCCGTACGCGAAAAACAGCTTGGCCACACTGAAGAGCCGGTCGTTTTCCCTGACGCCCAGCACTGCCTTGGCATAGTGCTCGGTGCAGACCACCATGTCATGGTGCAGGTGCACGCAACCTTTGGGGAACCCGGTGCTGCCGGAGGAATACATCCAGAAGGCCGCGTCATCTTTGCCGGTAGGTTCAGCCTCAAGTTCCGGCGAACTGCCGTTCATCAGCAGTTGCAATGAATCGAACCCTTCCGGAGCATTTCCAAAAACAATGATCTTCTCCAGGTAGCGCAAATTGGATTTGGGGATGGCCAGGAGTTGGGGAAGAAGGCTCTCACTCACAATCACCAGCCGCGCCCGCGAGTCATTGAGCATGTACTCGTATTCCTGGGGCTTGAGCAGGGTATTCAGAGGAATCGGGATGGCCCCGATCTTGATCCCGCCAAAGAAGCAATAGGCAAATTCCGGGGTATCCAGCAGCAGGAGCGCCAGCCTTTCTTCGCGCTTCAACCCCAGGTGTTTCAATGCGTTACCCAGGCGGTTTACCCGCTCAAGAAGCTGGCGATAGGTGACCCGTTCTTCGCCGCATTCAATGGCCGCTTTTTCCGCCCGGCCTTCGCCGATATGGCGGTCCACAAAATAGGTGGCTACGTTGAACGTGGCTGTTAGTTGGATCGGTTCCATTGCGTTTTGCGCCCCATGGTGAAGGGCGATTCCTGGTCTGGCGCAAACAGCCCGCAACTTTCCTGAAAGCCGCCCAAAACCAGCCCAATAACAATACCGGAACTTTCCCGGCAGCAAAACCGTAATAATTCACATAGCGGGCAGGAAGAATAATCAACCTCTCCGTTAAGAATTGGCTTCTCTGTTTCGTCATTGCAAGTAGAGGAGCACCGTACAAAATTGCAGGCCACAATGCACATAGCGCAGACAGGTTTGGCGGCCATGACGGGTGAAGGTCCGCACCCGGGCCTGGAGCAGGTCTTTCTAAGTCACAAAGACCTGGTCTTCCGCGCGGCCTACCGCATCACCGGCAGCGCCAGCGACGCGGAAGACGTCTTGCAGACCGTCTTTCTGAGGCTGGCGCGGCAGGGAAGCTTCACGGAGGTCAGCAATATTCCAGGCTACCTGCGCCGGTCCGCGGTAAACGCCTCTCTGGACTTGCTGCGCGGCAGGAAAAACGCCGAAGTCTCTCTCGATGCAGATCCCAACCAGGTCTACGCGGCGTCTCCGGATACCGCCGGCCGGGCCGTGGAATTGCGCGACTGGCTGCGGCAGGCCCTGGCGCGGCTCAACCCGCGCTGGGCGGAGATGTTTGTCCTGCGCTTTGTGGAAGACCTGAGCAACCGCGAGATTGCCGGGATGATGAAGACCTCTCCCGCTGTGGTTGCCGTCCTGCTGCACCGTACGCGTGCTCAACTGAAAAGAGACTTTAAGGCATTGACGAGGGGAAGACGATGAAGCATGAGAAGAACAATCCGGAACAGAACCTGGAGCAGGCTGTGGCAGGCTTGCGTGCCGACCAGCCCCGGCCGGAAGCCGCCGATGCGGCGGGTGAGCGCGTCTGGAGGCGAGTGACGCAGGAAATGGCCGCTTCCCCCGCGGTCGAATCCATCCGCGGCTGCGGCGATGTCCGTAAGCTGCTGATGCAATATCACAGCGGGAATTTACCCGCCGCCCGCAAGCTGCTGGTGGAAGCCCACCTGCATGAGTGCGTGGAGTGCCGCAGCGAAGCCGCGAAGGGCCGGCGCCCGGCTGCCGCCATTGCTCCCTGGAAGCAGGAATTGCCCCGCGGAGGCTCCGGCGGACTTCGCTGGGCCGTGGCCGCGATCGTGCTGCTGGCCGCCGGCATCTCCGTTTATTTCCTTCAGGAGGCTTTTTTTGCCGGGCCGGCGGGCATGCGTGCGCGCGTGCAGTCCTTTGACGGCGCCCTGTTTCGCGTGGGATTCAGCGGCGAGCAGCCTCTGAAGGTCGGCGACGAAATTGAAGAAGGTGACATGGTGCGCACTGCCGGAGGGTCGCGGGCCATGCTGCGCCTCCGCGACGGTTCGCTGGTTGAGATGAACGAGCGCGCCGAGTTCGGCGTTTCCATGCGGCGCAATGACACCACGGTCCACCTCGACCGCGGCAACATCATCGTGCAGGCCGCGAAACGGCGCAAAGGGCATCTCTATGTTGCCGCCCGCGACCTGAACGTTGCCGTCACCGGCACGGTCTTCTCCGTTAACAGCGGCATCAAAGGTTCACGCGTCTCGGTAATCGAAGGCGAGGTGCACGTAACCGAGACCGGCCTGGACAATGCCTTGCATAAGGCGGTACTGCATCCGGGCGATCAACTCGCCACCGACGCCGCAGGCGATGTCCCTATTAAAAAAGAGATTGCCTGGAGCAGGAACCTTGGCCAGCACCTGGCCCTGCTGGCCGAATTCGCCCACCTTGAAAACAAGCTCCAGACCGTGCAGATGCCCGGCCTGCGCTACCAGAGCCCGCTTCTTCCACTGCTGCCGGCGAACACCGTGCTGTACGCCAGCATTCCCAATCTGGGCGATGCCTTGCAGCAGGCCAACCAGCTTTTCCAGCAGGAACTTCAGGAAAGCTCGGTCCTGAATGACTGGTGGCAGCAGGTTGAATCGCGCAAAAATGCGCCGAATTTCGCCGCCCTCGTGGATGAAATCCGCAGCCTCAGCCGGTATCTGGGTGAGGAGATCGTTTTTTCCATCTCTGTCAATGGCAGGGACTCCGCTCCGCTGGTGGTGGCGCGAACGCAGCAGCCGGGTTTGAAGCAATTCATTGAACAGGAAGCGGCCAGTCACACGAAGCCAGGGAACGATCTCCCGCTGCGCGTGGTGGATGAAGCCGGACTTGCCTCAGCCGCGCCGTCGGGTAAGCGAAGTGGTTTGACTGTCCTGGTCCGGCAGGATTTCGTGGCCGCATCGGTGGATCTGAGCGTTCTGCGTCGCTTCAACGCGGCTGCGAATCAAGGCCAGGGCGGCCTCGCCTCCTCGGCTTTCGGTCAGCGCATCTCAGCCGCCTACCAGCAGGGAGCAGGGTTGCTGTTTGCCGCCAACTTGCAGCAGATCGCTGCCGAACATCGCATGAACCATCCCGGTCCCCGGCAGCAGCGCAACTTTGAAAGCACGGGCCTTGCGGATGTTCAGTATCTCGTGGCCGAGCGCAAGGAAATCAACGGCCAGCCGCTGAACCACGCCGAACTGACCTTCAACGGCCCCCGCCGCGGACTGGCATCGTGGCTGGCTGCTCCGGCGCCGATTGGTGGGCTGGACTTCGTCTCTAAAGATGCGGGAATGGCAGCGGCCTTCGTTTCCAAGAGTCCCTCGCAGATGTTGGACGATATTCTCAGCATCGGTGGAGCCAGGGCACAGGACAACCTGTCAAAAGCCGAGTCCGAAGTCAGGATCCGGTTCCACCAGGACCTGGCCGACACACTCGGCGGGGAAGCCGTCTTCGCACTGGATGGTCCCATTCTTCCCACCCCGTCATGGAAGTTCGTGGTTGAGGTTTACAACCCGGGGCGGCTGCAATCCACCATCCAGCAGCTTGTAACCGATATCAATGAGCACGCAAAGGACCAGGACCGGCAAATCCAGCTTGATCAGGAGGCCGCGAACGGTCTCACGTATTACCGGATACACTTTATGGATTCGGCCAGGCCCGCCGAAGTGGATTACACATTCACTGACGGTTATTTGATCGCCGCGCCCAGCCGGGCGCTCGTCATGGCTGCGATTGCGGTGCATCAGAACGGAAATTCCCTGGCGGAGTCCGATGCGTTCCGCAGCCTGCTGCCGCAGGACCAGCACGCGGACGTCTCGGCCCTGCTCTATCAGAACCTTGCCCCTGTGCTTGCGCCGGTGATGCAGCAGCTTACGCCGTCGCAACTCCAATCGCTGCAAAAGATCGCAGCTGAATCCAAACCCAGCGTGGTGTGCGCCTATGGCGACACCAATGGAGTGCGGGTGGCCAGCAATAGCCGCTTCTTCGGGCTGGACCTGAACACCCTGGCCTTGTCCACGCTGATGCGAATGGCGCAACCGTCGCGGTCGCGCTGATAGGAGCCGGATGGCGCCCGTCATTGAACTCGAAAACCTGCAGGTCAGGCTGGGAACACGGATCATCCTGGACCGCCTGAACGGCAGCCTCACCGGACGCTGCATTGGTTTGCTCGGGCCCAATGGCTCGGGCAAATCCACTTTGATCAACACCTTGCTTGGTTTCTACCGGCCACTTTCCGGCGTAGCGCGCATTTTCGGCAAGGAAGTTCAAAGCAATCTACGTGAATTGCGCTCCCAGATCGGCTACATGCCGGAAAGCGACGCTTTCATTGCCGATATGAGCGGCGTGCGCTTCGTCCGTTATATGGCCGAGCTTTCCGGTCTTCCTCCGGAAGAGGCCATGGAACGCGCTCATGAGGCTTTTTTCTATGTCGGCCTGGGTGAGGCCCGCTATCGCAAGGTGGGCACCTACTCCCTGGGGATGAAGCAACTCGCCAAACTTGCCCAGGCCATCGCTCATGGCCCCCGGTTGCTGATGCTCGATGAGCCGACCAACGGGCTTGACCCGGAAGCCCGCCGGCGCATGTTGCAACTGGTGCGCGAGATGCGCGACACCGGCGAAGTTACCGTCCTGATCTCTTCCCACCTCCTGCGCGACATCGAGGAGTGCTGCGACCAGGTCATCATCCTCAAAGAAGGCCGGATTGCCGCGCTCTGCGATCTGGAGGAAGAGCGAAAGGCCAACCTCAAGTTCCTGGAACTGGAGGTCAGCAGCGAGAATGGATTTCTTGAGTCGGTCCGCGGCCTGGGATGCGAGTGCGCCAGCTTTGGCTCGGGGCGCTTGAAAATTGTCCTGCCGGACAACATCGAACTGCGCCAGCTTTATCGCCTCGCTGCGGAACATTCCGTGCAAATACGACGTATGAACTACCGGCGCGACTCGCTGGAGGACATCTTCCTCAAAGCCATGGCTGCTCCCGGTGAAGCGCGAGTCGCGGAAAAGGCAATGACCAATGGCCGTCTATAAACGCACCTACAAGGCTTATTCCGGGCGGCTCACGTTGGCATGGTCGCGCTTTCTCGTAATCTCGCGTTATGGTTTTGCCACCCTGTTTGAGTCGCGGCCATTCACGGCGTACACCGTGCTGTGCCTCCTCCCATTTCTTTTCAGCCTGATCTTTGTCTACGTGATTCATAGTTCCGCCGCTCAAACGGTGCTTAACCTGCGGTTCGGCGCCCAGCCTGTCATTAACAGCTTCTTTTTCTTTCGCTTTCTCGTCATCGAAGCCTGGATGGGGTTCCTGTTGACGGCATGGGTGGCGCCGGGCATGGTAAGCAAGGACTTTGCCAACCACTCCGTGCAGCTCTATCTCAGCCGGCCTTTGTCGCGTGCCGAATATCTATGCGGCAAGATCAGCGTTCTTGCAACGCTGCTTTCCTTCACCACCTGGGTCCCCGGGCTGGTCCTGTTCGGCGTGCACGCGCAGCTTCAGGGTAACGGCTGGGGATGGAAGAACCTGTGGATCGCGGGGGCCATCGTTCTTGGCGCTCTGATGTGGATCGCGCTGATCTCGCTGCTTTCCATGGCCCTGGCTGTCTGGGTGCGTTGGAGAATCGCCGCCACCGCCCTCATGATCGGCGTCTTTTTGCTGCTCCCTGGATTCGGCGAAGCCGTCAACGTCATTTTGCGTACGCAATGGGGCAAGCTGCTGAATTTTCCATTCCTGGTCGCCACCGTCTGGGCCCATCTGTTCCTGACCCAGAAGGACCTTCAGCGCACCCCATTCAACCTGCTTCCGCTCTGGTCGGCATGGGCCGCGATTCTCGCGGTTTGCGCCTTGTCGCTCTTGCTCCTCAACCGCCGGCTGAAAGCCCGTGAGGTGGAACGCGCATGAGCACGGACAACAGCAAAATCGTCTTTGAAAATGTCTCAAAGTTCTATGGCGAAGTTCTCGGCGTCAATCGCGTCAACCTTGCGCTGCCGCCGGGCGTCACCAGCCTTGTTGGTCCCAACGGCTCCGGCAAGACTACCCTGATGAACCTCATGACCGGACTCGTCCGGCCTACTCAGGGCCGGGTCAGCGTGCTGGGGCTTACCCCCGGCGAGCCGGAAGAGTTCTTTCGCCACGTCGGCTACTGCACCCAGTTCGATTCGTTCCCCAAAGGCGTCACCGGCTATGAGTTCATCTGCCAGTCACTGCGCCTTCGCGGCATTCCCGGCCGTGACGCCCACCGCCTGGCCCTGGAGGCCATTGCAAGGGTCGGGATGCAGGCTGCGGCCGGCCGCAGGATCGCCGGATACAGCAAAGGCATGCGGCAGCGCATCCGCCTGGCCCAATCCATCGCCCACCATCCCACGGTGCTGGTGCTCGATGAGCCGCTGAACGGTCTTGATCCCATGGCCCGCGCCGAATCCATTGCCTTGTTTGAAGCTCTGGGCAGGGAAGGACTGCATGTGGTCCTGTCCAGCCACGTGCTGCACGAAGTTGACAAAATCTCGGACCAGGTTGTCCTCATGAGTTATGGCTACGTTGTGGCCGAAGGCCGGATTCCTGGCGTCCGCAGCGAGGTGAAAGAGCATCCCGTGCAGATCCTCGTCCGCTGTCCCCGGCCGGGGCTTCTTGCTGCAAGGCTGTTCTTGCAGGACCATGTGGTGGAAGCAAAGGTCAACCCCGATGGCAAAGGTGTCCTGGTGCGCACGCGCGACGCCGAACAGTTCTATCTCCTGCTGAATCGCGTCATTGTCGAGGAGGAAATCGCGGTCGAAGCCGTGGCGCCCGCCGATGACGACGTGAACTCCGTCTATCAGTATCTGATCGGCGGCGGGGGAGGGACCGTATGAGCGCCGCCGCTGTGACCGGTAAGCCCAGGCACGCAGTGTGGCAGTTGTGGCTCGCCCAGCTTGGGGCCATCCTCCGCATCGAACTCAAAAGAACGCTCTGGATGCGCCGCAGCATCTGGATTTACCTGCTGGCGCTCGGACCGGTGGTTGTAATCGGCATTCACGCCCTGCAAAGCCCTCTCGGGCGCAACTGTTCTCTGGCGGAGGATACTGAAGTGCTCGCCGGCATTTTTCAGGTCTTCTATCTTCGGCTGGGAATCTTCTTCGGCTGCATGGGACTCTTTACCTGGCTGTTCCGTGGTGAAATCGTGGAAAAGACCCTGCACTACTACTTCCTGGCTCCCATGCGGCGGGAAGTCCTTGTTGCCGGGAAGTTCCTCGCCGGATTGGTCACCGCGGTACTGACATTCGGGACTTCCACTCTGCTCTCATTCACCCTCATCTACGCGCACTTCGGGCCTGCCGGCCGAGCCTATGTCTTCAATGGGCCGGGCCTTGCCCAGCTTGGCGCTTATCTCAGCGTGGCCGTGCTTGCGTGCATCGGTTACGGATCGCTGTTTCTGGCCCTCAGCCTGGTGTTCAAAAACCCCATTCTCCCCGGCATCGTCGTCCTGCTATGGGAGACCTTTCATGCCGTTCTGCCCGCGTTATTGCAGAAGTTCAGCATCGCCTTTTACCTCAAGCAACTCTGCCCGGTCTCCGTGCCTCCCGCCGGAATCATGGCCCTGTTTACCGTAGTTGCCGAGCCGGTCTCGGCATGGGTGGCCGTGCCTGGACTGTTGGCCCTGTGCGCGGCGATTCTCATCTATGCCGGCTTCCGCATCCGCGGGATGGAGATCAGCTACCTTGCGGACTAGATTTCGCGTATAGCTGGATAGCAATCCTGAATTGTTGCCGGCGCATCCGGATAGTTGTAAGTAGTGGCCTGTTGAGGTACTCTTCTCGTCAACTCGCGAGGTGTTGCATGCAGCAAAGACGCCTTTTGGTTCTTGTCGCTCTTCTCGGCTTCTCCGCTTTCTCTTCCGCTCAACCGTCCCAGGCCCCGAAGCCGCAAACGCCGCGGCAGGCCTTGATTGAGATGATCTCCGGGGGGCAGGATGCCGCGTCTAGACACTTGACCGTTGAAATGCAGCAGGCCATGAAACAGCCGGGACAAAAAGATGCGGCCACACTGTGGCCTGCGGCGGCCATCAGCGGCTTTCACAGCGAAGCAGGCGCAAACGCGCAGACCTTTGAAACCGGCCCCGTGCTCCTGGCCGTGGATGATCCTAAAACGCATGAAAGATTCGAGGTCCAGGTTGATAGTGACGATTTGACCGGAGATGAAGACGCCCTTCAGTTGTCTCTGCACGCCTTCCGCGACGGCCAGGAAGTTGACAGTCCCTTCCAGATCATCTCCCAGATTGCCGTGGGCATGAAGAAGCAGGGAGATATCTGGCGGCTGAATGACGTCACTGTGAGCGCCAGACTCCCGGTTGGCGATCCTGCGGCAATGAAGAAACTCACCGAAAATTTTGGTGGCGGCATGTTCGGCGGAAAAATGGGCGTTGCCCCGGCCAGCGCAGCGGAGGCGCCCCCGAAGCGAAGCATCGAGGAGACATTAACAATGCTGGCGTTTTCTGAAGGGATGTACGCAAACCAGCATCCCAAGACAGGATTCACCTGCTCTATAGCGGATCTTGTCAATCAAAGCAGACAAATGGGAGCGTTCGGGGTGGCCCCTGAAGCAGCCACCGGTACTCTAAACGGCTATAGGCTCGCGCTCTCAGGGTGCCAGGGAACGCCCGCGGGGAGCTTCCAGATTGTTGCCGAGCCGGTCGTGCTGGAAAAGGGCGCAAAAGCATTCTGCACCGATGCCACACACAATGTGCGAGTGGCTGAGGATGGTCGTGGCTCCACTTGTCTGGCTTCGGGGACTTTTCCTGGCCGGGCGCTGCCGTCAACGGAAGAACACATCACCTTGCAGCCAAAGTAGCAGCGCTTTACTTTTGCAGGAAGGGATTCGTCTCGCGCTCTTCACCAATGGTCGTGATTGGCCCGTGGCCGGGAACAACCTGAGTATCGTCCGGCAGCGCCAGAACCTGATGATGCAGCGAGCGCATGATTTTCTCAAATGATCCACCCGGGAGATCGGTACGCCCGATGCTTCCGGCAAACAGCGTGTCTCCCGCCACCAGCGTCTTCTGATCAGGAAAGTACAGGCAGATGCTGCCTTCCGTGTGTCCCGGCGTGTGGATCACGTTGGCCGCAATATCTCCAACCTTGAGCACACGACCCGTGCTGATGGCCTCGTCCACGTCCACAGCTCCGGGTGGCTTCATGCCGATCCAGTTGGCCTGGACGTCCAGCAGTTTCAGCAGGGCCTGATCGTTCTGGTTCATCAGAATGGGTGCGCCGGTGGCCGCCTTCAGCTTCATGGCGCCGCCCACATGGTCAATGTGCGCATGGGTCACCACAATCTGTTTCAGCGTGAGTCGTTCTGCGGCGAGAATCTTCAGGATGTCTTCCACCTGGTCGCCGGGATCAATGACCATGGCTTCACGCGTCTGCTCATCGCCCACAACCGAGCAGTTGCATTGCAGAGGACCGACGGGAAAGACTTTGTGGATCATAGGAACGCCCGCATCGCGCGCGGGCTTTCAGCCGGCGCGTATTCAAAACTTTCTCTCAAGCATCAAACAAAGAGCCGCCCATCGGCGGCTCAGGTGATTTGCAGTCGTTAGTGACCGGCTACTTTTTGGGACTCTGCGGAGCGGGCGCGCTGCTCTTGATTCCTTGCATCACAGAGGCTCCGCCGCCCTTGGTGGCAAAAATTGTCAGCCCGATCGAGGTCAGCATGAAAATGACCGCGCACCATGTGGTCAACCGGGAAAGCGCGGTGGCGGTTCCGCGAGGACCAAATGCCGTCTGGCTTCCCATGCCTCCAAAAGTAGCGGCGATATCGGCGCTCTTTCCGTGCTGCAACAGCACAACCACAATCAGGATGCAGCAGACGATCACGTGAATCACGGTGATTAAAGCAGTTATCATTCTGTTTCTTAGAATTCCTTTCAAAACTTATGGTGCGGAAGGGGGGATTTGAACCCCCACGCCTTTCGGCGCCACCCCCTCAAGATGGTGTGTCTGCCAGTTCCACCACTTCCGCGCTGGCCTTCAACTCTCCTGTTTTGCGCTGGATACGCTTACCGGAGCCCCAAAATCGCAGGGAGAAGGGAAGACCCATTATAGCAAAGAGCGTGGATTCCCGCCCGAAGCCGCCAAAAACCGAACTTTAGGCTTGC
>DATIWA010000248.1:0-5665 GCA_035465515.1 Candidatus Limnocylindrales bacterium
CGAAAGTTGGGAGCCCAGGCCGGCGCCATTCCTGTTTTTGCGGGGCGGCGAACACCGCGCATGCTCTGCCTGCTTTATTAAAATCTCTAATCTACAGCGCCGTTGCCACGCAGCTTCCTGCCTTATGACCTTACTTCGCCGGATTTTGTAAACAGTTTAATTCTCCATCACTTACAAGCGTTTTTGAGCCTCCGGATCACAAAACCTGTGATGCCCGTCACATTCACAATGCGGCGCAAATCCTAACATCCGCTCGTAACGCAAGCGCAGGTGAACCTTCATGAAAAACAATTTTGATCTTGGCAAGTCCCCGGTGACGATTACATGGGAAACCACGCAAAGCTGCGATCCGGATTATTGCCTTGCGGCCGGACAGCCGGAACGCGATCCGCTGGAACTCACCGCCCAGGAAGCCGAGAAGCTGATACGCGACATAGCCGAACTACGCCCGCCAATTTTTCTCATGACGGGCGGGGACCCGCTGGGCCGCGACGACATTTACAGCATGGTTGGTTATGCCGCTTGCAACGGGCTGCGTCCGGTCATGGTGCTCAGGGCCGGTCCGCAGCTTACGCGGGCCGCCATCGCGGAGCTCAAGCATGCAGGTCTGGCGCGCCTGGAACTGACGCTCCAGGGGGCGTCGGCCGAACTCCATGACCATCTCAGCCGGATGGAAGGATCTTTCCAGCAGACGCTGCGGGCGATTCGCTGGGCGAATGAGTGGCGGCTTCCGGTCCAGATACGCACGGATATTTCGGAAAAGAACCTGCCTGATCTGGAGAACATCGCCGCACTGCTGGCGAAGCACAGGATCCTGATGTGGAGCGTGGCCTTCCCCGTGCCCAAGGACGACGTAACGGAAGAGCAGGTCCCCTCGCCCGGGGAGTTTGAGGACGCCTTCGCCCGCCTGTACGAGGTTTCCCGGAAGGTCCCGTTCAAGGTCAAGACAGTCGAAGCGCAACATTACCGGAGGTACGTTCTGCAGCAGAGCTCCCGGGCGGCGCGCGAGCGGCTCTTCAGCGGGCAGGCCGAATTCAGCAGTGAGGGCATTCCCGGCGTGATGCCGGTGAACGAAAGTCGCGGGAGCCTTTTCATCTCCAACACGGGTGAAGTATCTCCGGGCTGTTGTCTGCCGTCAGTCGGCAACGTGCGTCTGGAGAGTCTGAAAGAGATCTACCGCGACTCCGAACTGTTCAACGCTTTGCGCAACGTTTCCAATCTTCATGGAAAGTGCGGCCGATGCCCATTCAAGGAGATTTGCAGCGGATCACGCGCCCGGGCTCTTTATATGACGGGCGACATGTTTAACGAAGACCCGGCATGTTCGTATGAGCCGCCGCCTCTTCCCGGCGCCCGCGCAAGCAGCGCCGGCAATGCAGGCCCGCAGGACCAAGGCTGAAGACCAGATGTTAGCCGGCCCACCATGCACCGTTGCAAGCCTTTGCAGTGGACGGATGCAGCCCGAGTGGATGCCGCTGGAACGCGCAGAGGGGGCCTGCGCGTTCCAGGTTTTCAAGCCTATTCCTGCGCCTTGTTCCGGCGATGCTCCTGCTCGCTTATCTCATGGGCGACTTCGGCCACCGGCGCCCGCATGAGGCGATAGATCACGTAAGCCAATACGATGGCTCCTCCCAGGACGGCCAACGTAAACCCGAGGTGGTTTTTGAACAGGTATTTGGCCTGGTTCACAATTTCCGGTCCGAAAAAGACTGTAAGGAGCGAGAGAATCCCGAACCGCGCTACTCTTCCCGCAAAGATGGCGAGCAGGAAGTTGACCACCTTCATCTCAAAAACGCCTGACGCAAAAACAAACAGCTTGAAAGGCGTGGGAGGGGGAAGCATGGCAGGGATCATGAGGGCGAGGAATTCCTGTTTTTCAAAGCGATCGCGAATACGCTGCAGGCGGCCCTCATCAATTCGCTTGAGAAGAAACAGTTCACCTCCGGCCCGGCCCAGCCCATAAGGAACCAGGCTGCCCAGCGCCCCTCCCAGAGCCGCAGCAATGCAATACAGCCAGGCACGGTGAGGATTGGCATAAGCGTAACCGACCACCAGAGCATCGACCGGCATGGGGATGGCCACGCTGTCGATGGTGGCAAGCAGCAGCAGGCCCCAGGCGCCCAAGGTCTTCAGAGCCGCAATCCAGGCGGTAATTTTCACCAGATAATGATTTTTGGCGGGCAAGTGGTCATTGTAAGCGAGGGTGAGCCGCTCGGGAAATCGCTGACCCGGATACAATGGCAAAGAGGCCTTTCGTAAAATGTCTTCCCAGTCCATGCCGGCGCGTCCACCTGATCCCGCCGCCATTTTTGCCACCCTGCAGTCTTACCAGCGGTCTTTCGTTTTAAAGGCCGGCATTGACCTGGACGTATTCACCGCAATCGCCGGCGGCAAACAGACGGCGCCGGAGATCGCCCAGGCCCGGTCTGCCTCCGAGCGCGGAATCCGCATCCTGTGTGACGTCCTGACCATACTGGGCCTTCTTGCCAAGCAGGGCGACCGCTACAGCCTCAGCCCGGATGCCGCCTTTTTCCTGGACAGCCGGTCTCCCGGCTACATAGGCAAGGCGTTCACCTTCCTGCTGCATCCCCTCCACTGGCAGGGCATGGAGAACCTGAGCACAATCGTGCGCCAGGGAAGCATTTCTCCGGACCAGAGTTCCCTGGCGCCGGAAGACCCTATCTGGGTTGAGTTTGCCCGTGGCATGGCCCCTTTGATGCAACCTGCGGCGCGGGCCATTGCCCAGTTTCTACGGCCGCTGCTGGCCGGTAAGACCTCACCCAAGGTCCTGGATGTTGCCGCCAGCCATGGCATGTTTGGGATCACCGTGGCGCAGGAATCACCCAATGCGCAGATATACGCGGTTGATTGGAGCAACGTGCTGGAAGTTGCCGGCGAGAATGCCCGCCGGGCGGGGATTGCAGACCGGCACCATTTGATTCCGGGCAGCGCATTCGAGGTCAGTTATGGCCGCGATTTTGCGGCGGTCCTGCTGACCAATTTTCTCCATCATTTTGATCCCGCAAGGAATGTGGAATTGCTGAAAAGGGCGTTTGCGGCGCTGGCGCCAGGCGGACGGGTCGTGATCCTGGACTTCGTGCCCAACCCGGACCGGGTCTCCCCTTCCATTCCTGCCATGTTCTCAGTGGCCATGCTGACCACCACGCCGCATGGCGACGCCTACACCCTGGCGGAACTCGAGGAAATGTGCGTAAAGGCAGGATTTGAGGCGGTGGAGCTCATTCCTCTGGAAAGCATGCCGCAGTCCCTGGTGGTGGCGCGGAAGCCGGCGTGAACGCCCCTTTACACAACATTTTTCCAGCAATTACACTAGGCGGTTTACCACTATCAGGAGCTTCCATGCCCTCAGTTGAAGAAAGAGTGAAGCAGATCATTGTGGACCAACTGGGCGTGGAGTCTTCAGAGGTGGCCCCGGAGGCGTCGTTTGTTGATGATCTGGGGGCCGATTCGCTCGACCGGGTGGAACTGATCATGGCCTTTGAAGAGAGCTTTGACATGGAGATTCCCGACGAGGATGCGGAAAAGATCACCACCGTGCAGGATGCGGTCGAGTACATTCAAAGGAATGCAAAGTCAGTACAGCAATAAGTCCGGCCCAGGGGTGAAAGCAGAAAGAAAGATGAGACAAGGAGACAATTTCTATGGCAGCAGCCGTTGAAGACAAGGTCAAACAAATCATCGTCGAGCAGCTTGGAGTGGATGAAGGGGAAGTCACGGCCAATGCCTCCTTCGTTGACGATCTTGGAGCAGACTCTCTGGATACCGTAGAGCTGGTCATGGCCTTTGAAGAAGCATTCGACATCGAGATCCCGGACGAAGACGCGGAAAAAATCCGCACGGTCAAAGACGCCGTGGAATACATTGAAAAACACGCGAAAGGCGGGAAGTGATTGGCCAGGCGAGTTGTTGTTACTGGTCTGGGACTGATCTGCGGCATTGGTAACACCAGCGCCGAGGTCTGGAAGAACACAATTGCCGGCAAAAGCGGAGTGGGTACAATTACCCACTTCGATGCCGGGAATTTTGCCTGCCAGATTGCCGCTGAAGTCAAAGACTTCGATCCCCTGAACTTCATCGAAAAAAAAGAAGTGAAGAAAATGGGCCGCTTCATCCACTTTGCGCTGGCCGCGGCGGACGAAGCGATGAAGATGTCAGGATTGCAGGTGACTCCTGAAAATGAGACGCGCATCGGCGTGCACATCGGCTCCGGCGTGGGCGGTTTTGACATCATCGAGCGCGAGCATGAAGCGTTGCTGAGCGGCGGTCCCCGCAAGATTTCGCCTTTCTTCATCCCTGCCGCCATCGTGAACCTTGCCGCTGGCCACGTCAGCATCCGTTACGGAGCCAAGGGGCCCAATGAGGCCACGGCAACGGCCTGCACCACCAGCGCTCACGCCATCGGCGACGCCTACCGCATCATTCAGCGGTGCGACGCCGATGTGATGATCGCCGGCGGTTCTGAAGCGGCCATCACCCCCATGGGCGTGGGCGGATTCGCCGCCATGCGCGCCCTTTCCACGCGCAACGACGAGCCGGAAAAAGCCAGCCGTCCCTGGGACTCCGGCCGCGACGGCTTCGTGATCGGCGAAGGCGCGGGCATCGTGATTCTGGAAGAGCTGGAGCTCGCCCGCAAGCGCGGCGCGCCCATCATGGCTGAGATCATCGGCTACGGAATGAGCGCTGATGCCTACCACATTACCCAGCCGGCGGAAGAAGGCGAAGGCGGCTACCGCGTGATGACCAACGCCATCAATGACGCCAAGATCTCCCCGGCGGACGTGGACTACGTGAACGCGCACGGTACCTCGACGCCGATCGGCGATGTGCTGGAGACCAAAGCCATCAAGCGGACCTTCGGCGCGGACACCAAAGTTGCCGTCAGCTCCACAAAATCCATGACCGGACACCTTCTGGGCGGCGCCGGCGGCCTGGAGGCGGGCATCACGATTCTGGCCCTCAGGGACCAGGTCCTGCCGCCCACCATCAACCTTGAGACGCCTGATCCGGAGTGCGACCTGGATTACGTGCCGAAGGTTGCGCGCAAGGCCCCCATCAATATCGCTCTTTCCAACTCATTCGGCTTTGGCGGAACTAATGGATCGCTGATTTTCCGCCGGTGGACGGAGTAAAGCCCCCGTTCAGGGCTGGTACGGCATACTGCAACGTCAGGCACGGCCCTTCCGGCTGTGCCTGGCTCGTTTTGGGGCAGTGCACCACCGTGCCGGTTGCGCCGTTGGAAAATTGCATGCTCCCCGTTTAGCATTGCTTCTGTGAGGGCCATTCCTGACATCGCTTTTCGCTTTTGTTTGTTCGTTCTGCTCATAAGCTGTCTGGCATCCAGCGGCGTCGCCGCATCACGGCGTTCCTGGTCGGTCCAGGTACAGCCGGCGCATCTGGTGAACGGGTCCCCGGTACTGTTCCGCGTAACCGCCCCGGCAAACCTGAGCGGGTTGCAGGGCAACTGGCTGGACCACAAGATCACTTTCAGACGAAGTCCGGCCTGCCGCTGCTGGTACGTGATCGCCGGTATCGGGCTGAACAAGCACGCTGCGCGCTACCCGCTTGAGCTGGAAGGCACCACCGCCGCGGGCGCCAGAGTCAAGTTCAGCTATCCGGTTACGGTGGGGGAGGGTCACTATCCGTC
>DATIWA010000249.1:0-7065 GCA_035465515.1 Candidatus Limnocylindrales bacterium
GCTGCCGCGCTCCCGCAAATCCCGGGTCCTTTCGGTCACGCCATCCAGTGTCCGCCGGTAGCCCCGCCCGATCGCGTCGCGGATGTCGCGCCCGCTTCTGGGAGTCAGCAGTATGGCCACGCCGGCGCCGATTCCCGCTCCGATCAGCAGAAGGACCAGCGCGCGACCGCCCGTTACTCGAGGGAAGTTCTGTTCCTCCGCGTATTCGCCGTAACGTTGATATTCATCCATGATCTTTTCCTCCCCGGTTTCTCAACTGGCTTTGCGCTTCCCGCGATTGCGGCTGGCAGAACGGGACTCGGCGCGCATCGGGGTCACCTTCTGCTGGCGTTTGCTTTCTTCGGCGTGACGGGGGCTCGTGCTCTTGCCTGCTTCCCGTCCGCGGACCGGCTCGCTCTGCCGGCCTCGCGCGCCGCCTGCATGGCTTGCGCCGCGGCGGGCATGTTCTGTCTCTTCCTCGGCCACATGCTCGCCCGCCGAGGGTCCGGTGCGAAAGCCGCCGCTCTCACGCGGCCGTTCCGGTCCGCCCGGCCGCGCGCGGCCCGCTGCGCGGCTGCCCGTCTCACGCACGCCTTCCGAGACGTCCTCCAGCACCTCACCGGCCTCTTCCTCTTCTGATTTCACCGCCAGGTCGCCCAGCGAGATCATGCCCACGATCACTTCGTCTTCCACCACCGGCAGCCTGCGGATCTGGCGTGACGCCATCAGGTCCGCCGCGTCTTCCAGGTCAGCCTCGGGATGGATGGTATGGAGTTCCTCGGTCAGGATCTCTTCCGCGGTGCATTCTTCCGGGTCCGCTCCCTCGGCGATGGCGCGTATCACAATGTCGCGATCGGTAATGATGCCGGCCAGCTTGTCTTCCTCATCAACCACGGGAATGGCGCCCACGTTCTCGTCCCTCATCCGCTGGGCGATTTCGGCAAGGGTGGTGTCCAGAGTGGCGGTAGCCAGCCCCTCTGATGTCATGATGTCGCGGACCTTCATCTCAATTCTCCTTTGGCTAGTTAGAAAACCCCGTCGCGGCCGGTGTTGTCCTGATGCAGAACGGCTGCGGGAAAACTTTTGCCGCCGGCTCAAAACGTGCGCATTCCTGTGCGAATGCGGTAAAATTTCCAGTTCGTCCTGAGCGGCCCTTCTGACCGGGGGCTGCGGTGTCTGTTCCGGTCTTCCCTCAGGGACAGATCACGACTCACCGACAAGTTCAAGTTTTGCGAAGGAGAAGAGTTCACCCATGGCGATTCCAGCGACACAGATGCGTCCGGGGATGATTATCAAGCACAACAACGACCTTCATCTGGTCTTCAGCGTCGAGCACCGGACGCCCGGCAACCTGCGCGCCTTCATCCAGGCCAAGCTGCGCAACATCCGTACCGGCGCCATGTTTGAGCACCGTTTCCGCTCCGCCGACCCCATTGAAAAGATCACCGTGGATGAAGTTCCCATGGAGTTCCTGTACCAGGACGGCGACGATTACTATTTCATGAACACGGAGAACTACGAGCAGACCCACCTCCGGCGTGACATTCTGGGCGACGCTGTGGATTACCTGATCCCCAACCTCCAGATCAAAGTTGAGTTTTATGACGGCAAGGCCGTCGGCATTGAGCTGCCGCAGATCGTGGAGCTCACCGTGGTGGAAACCGAGCCGGGCCTCAAGTCGGCCACGGCATCCAGCGTCACCAAGCCGGCCAAGACCGAAACCGGTTTGATCGTGCAGGTGCCGCCCTTCATCAATGAAGGCGAAAAGATCCGCGTGGACACCGCCGAAGGCGCTTACCTTTCGCGCGCATAATTCCGCATGATTGCCAGGCGCTATATCGTGCGGGGCCGGGTGCAGGGCGTGGGCTTCCGCTGGTTTGTGGACCATGAGGCCCGCCAGCTTGGCCTGGCCGGCTGGGTGCGCAACAACATGGATGGCAGCGTGGAGGCCCTGGCCATGGGCACCGAGCAGCAGCACCTCGCGTTTCGCGGCAGGCTGCATCAGGGGCCGCGCGCCGCGCGCGTGGATGAAGTGCAGGAACTCCCCGCCGAAGCCGTTCACGGACTTACAACCTTTCGCATTGAAGGAGCGTGGTAAACCGATGGCCGCAAATTGCGAGCATCTCAAGAAGCTGATCCGCGAAGTCCCCGACTTTCCCAAGAAAGGAATTCTTTTTTATGACATCACCACGCTGCTCAAGGACAAGGTCGGCTTCGCCACGCTCATTGACGCCCTCTCCGAGCACTACCTCAACGCCAAGATTGATACCGTGCTGGCCATCGAGGCCCGCGGCTTCATCTTCGGTCCGGCGCTCGCCTACCGCCTGAACGCAGGCTTTGTTCCCATCCGAAAGCCCGGCAAGCTCCCCGCCGAAACCGTCAAATGGAGTTACGAGCTGGAATACGGCATTGATACTCTGGAAGTCCACAAAGACGCCGTCCGCCCCGGCCAGCGCGTCATCATCGTGGACGACCTCCTGGCCACAGGCGGCACCGCCAACGCCTGCGTGCAGCTGGCAACGTCGCTGGGTGCGGAAATCGCCGGCCTGGGCTTTGTGGTGGAACTGGACTTTCTCAACGGCCGCAAAAAGTTTCAGGGGACCGAAGTGTTCTCGCTGCTGCACTACGACAAGTAGGCGAGAGGCGCAGTCCTCCTCGCAAAGTTCCGCGGGATCGAGAAAGGCCCGATACAGTGTTTCGCGCGGGGCCGCAATCGCAATGTTGTAAACTTCCACCTCAAACCGTGACTGAACCCGATGTTGTTCTTACCGATTATGCTCTGGCCGTGGAGTGCGCCATCCTGGCCTGGATGCTGTGGCGCCGGCGAGCCGGCAGCGGCCTGAGTCCGCTCTCGGTCTGGTTCGCGACAGGCTTCGCCGCTACCGGTCTCGCCGCGCTCGTGGGCGGCACCGTGCATGGTTTCTTCGGCGACCAGAAATCGCTCTGGCGCGTGGTCTTGTGGCCTGTAACCTTGCTGATGGTTGGCCTGGCGGCGCTGGCTTTCATCAGGATCGCCGCGCTTCTCCGCTTTGCTCCGAAAACGGAGTTGGCCGTCTCTCGCGCCGCGACGGCATTATTCTTTGTCTATGGCGCGGTGGTTCTGTTCTTCGACAGCAGGTTCGTGGTTGCGATCATCGCCTACCTGCCGGCTGTGCTCTTTCTTGGCTGGGTGTTTCTGGAGCGCTATCTAAATGCGCGGCGGAAGACATTCGCATGGGGATTGGCGGGCATCGCCATCACGCTGGGGGCTGCTGTGCTGCAGCAGGCGGGAATAGGACTCCATCCCCGCTACTTCAATCACAACGCCCTGTATCACACCTTGCAGGCCGCCGGACTGTTCCTGATCTTCCTTACCGCGCGGGAACTGACCGCCCATGACCGGCAGGAAAAACTGCGCGCCGATGCCGGCAACCTGACCGGCCGTGAAGCGTAGCGCTCCGAGCGGGGCTGGCGAACGCGAACGGAAACGTCCGCCAGGCCGGTGCGTGGCGTTTTTATTCCTGGCGCAGGGCCCCCATGGGATCCACGCGCAGCCCTGCGTGCTGGGACAAAAGCAGCCAGCAGCGTTACCGCAATAAGGGTCAGGGCGACACTGGAAAAGGCCAGCGGGTCTCCGGCTCCGGTCTCCAGGGCAAGCGCCAGAACTGAAACAACGGTGAAACCGGGGCTCTTGATCAGGACCCGGAAGGAGTGACGGAAGTCTGCCAGCAGGGTTTCCATACTGGCTTATACGCAAAGAGCGCCGGATGGTTCCTAAAAAGTAACCCGCTTTGGCGGTGGACGCCCTAGGACTGTGGCACGGTGCAGACCAGCACGGCGAAGAAGTGGCATACCGACCCGGCCAGCACGAACAGGTGCCAGATGGCATGATTGAACCGGCTGCGGCCGTCGAAGGCGAAGAACAGAACACCCACGGTATAAAAGCCGCCGCCGGCAAACAGCAGCATCACGCCTTGCGAAGGCAGATGGGAAAACAGCGCCCGCCCGCCGAGCAGCGCCAGCCATCCCATGGCCAGATACAGCGCCGTTGAGGTGCGGGAAAATCGCCCGGTGAAGAACACCTTGAGGACTACCCACACGGCGGCCAGGGCCCAGATGATGCCGAAGATGGACCATCCCATGACCCCGCGAAGGCTGATCAGTGCAAATGGCGTATAGGTTCCGGCAATGAGAAGGTAGATGGCCATGTGGTCCAGCATGCGCAGCACGCGTTTGGCGCGCGGCAGTCGCACTCCGTGGTAGGCGGTGGAAGCGGAGTAGAGCAGCAACAGGCTGACGCCGTAAATGCTGTAGGCCACCATCTCCCGCGGGCTGTGATGCCGGCCGGCCAGCATGACCAGGACCGCCAGCGCGGCCAGGGCCAGCGCCACTCCCAGCGCGTGCGTCGCGGCGCTCCAAAGTTCGCTTTCGCGAGAGTCGGCGATCATCAGCTCAAGTATTGTTCGTCAAAAGGCCATCTTGGCGTGACGTACATCACGGCTGCGGCAGGACAGACAGAGACCGGGCCCGCTTCATCGCCCGGTCGTGTGCAGCCGGCTTTTTGGTGCAACTTTCTGCTCTGCCCCGAATCCTATAAATTTGCTTTTTTGAGGAGGCCGTTTTATGGGCGAAGTTGCGTATGTCTCAGAGTCGCACATCGAAAGAAAAGTGGGACCGGTGCGTCTTGCCGCTCTTCCGGGAGAAAAAAATCCGGTGGTCTTCAGCGTGCATGGCGCGGTTGCCGCCCACTATGGCGTGAATGCGGCCGACTTCGGCGAATCGCACGCCACCACCATTGATTACCTGGTGGCCGCGGTTGCCGGTTGACTGCTCGGCACCCTGGGTGGCGCGCTGGAGGCGCGCAAAATCAATGCTCACGACGGTAATCTCTCGGCCGATGTGCGGGGCGAGGTGGAAAAAGGCAGCGATGGCGTTCTCATCATCAAGCGTATTCACGTCATTCATCGGCTCAAAGCGCCGGCAGAGCAGCGCCCGACCGCCGAGCGCGTCCATGGCATCTACGCCGATCGCTGTCCGCTGTACCGCTCGGTGAAGGACGCAATTGCCGTCACCAGCGAACTGGTGTTCAGTCCTCAGCAGGCATAAAAGCCCGCTGGGAATACCGAAATTAGATTGCAGTGGCGGGATACCACTGCAGCCGAACGGCTGTAATAACACCACGGCGCCCTGGCGAACCGGCGCGCAGTCCTTGTTACAATCGCGGCATGCGCCTTGACGCCAATACCATCCTGATCACCGGCGGGGCCTCGGGTATCGGTCTTGCCTTCGCCGAACGTTTTCTGCGCGCCGGCAGCCGGGTGATTATCTGCGGCCGCCGCGCCGACAAGCTGGAGGAAGCCCGCACCACCTATCCCGGCCTGCATACCCGCGTCTGCGACGTGGCAGAGGAAGCGCAACGCCGCGAGCTTTTCCAATGGGCGATGCGCGAGTTCCCCGGCGTCAATGTGCTGGTGAACAACGCCGGCATCCAGCGGCGCGACTTCCATTTCGACCGTCCGGAGCCCTGGGAGCGCACGCGCCAGGAACTGGCCATCAACCTGGAAGCGCCCATCCATCTCACACAGCTTTTTCTCCCTCACCTGGTCCGGCAGCAGGCGCCGGTGATCATGAACGTGACCTCCGGACTGGCGTTTGTCCCCATCGCGGCCATGCCGCTCTACTGCGCCACCAAGGCCGCGCTGCGATCTGTGACACTGTCCCTGCGTCATCAGCTCGCGTCCAGCGGCGTTCAGGTAATTGAGATCATTCCGCCTGCGGTGAATACTGATCTGGGCGGCCCGGGCCTGCACACCTTCGGTGTGCCACTGGGTGAATTCGCCGATGCAGTCTTCGCCCGTCTCCCCCACGGCGACCTTGAAATTGCCTACGGTTTCGCCGCACAGGCGAGCCATGCTTCGCGCCAGGAACTTGAAGCCATGTTCCAGCGCCTGAACCCGAGCTGAGCGTTTACCCGTCGGCCGACAATTCCATTCGACGGAGGATGGGGGCGTCTGATTTCCTGTTGCATGTTCAAGCACAGCCGTATACTTTTGGGCGCCATGAAAACCTGGATTTTTGCAGCTCTGTGCGTCCTCAGCGTTGCGGCAGCGTCCGCCCAGCAAGGCAGCTTTACGGTGGGAACGGCTTCTGCCGCTGCAGGACAGAAGGCCTTCGGCACAATCGATGTTCCTGCGCACGGCGATGCCGCCGCCTCGGTTCCCGTGGCGGTGTTCCACGGGGCGAAACCCGGTCCAGTGCTGGCGCTGGTTTCCGGACTGCACGGCACGGAATACGCTTCCATCATCGCGCTGGAAAAAGTGATTCAAACGCTCGATCCGGCGCAGATCTCAGGGACGGTCATCATTCTTCCCCTGGTGAACATTCCTTCGTTCGAGCAGAAGGTGCCGCACGTAAATCCGGTGGACAACAAGAGCATGAACCGCTTCTATCCCGGCAATCCGCAGGGCACGCAGACCGAGCGCGTGTCATGGGCAATCACCAAACAGGTGGTGGAGCGCAGCGACTATCTCATTGACTATCACGGCGGCGACCTGGATGAGAACCTGCGGCCTTACGCGTACTGGCCGAAGTCGGGCAACGCAAAGCAGGACGCGATCACGCGCGACATGGTGCTGGCTTTCGGCCTGGACAACATCATTGTGTGGAGCGACCGCCCCAGCGACCCCAACGCCTCACGCTACCTGGACAACACGGCGAACACGCGCGGCAAGCCGGCCATCGCGGTGGAGGCCGGATATTCCGGTACCGTCCAGCCGGAAGACGTGCACCTTCTGGTCAAGGGCACGCTCAACGTAATGCGCTATTTGAAAATGCTGCCGGGCACGGCGGAGATGGTCCGGGACCCTGTGTGGTTCAGCAAGGTTGACACGGTGGCCAGCAATGGTTCGGGCATCTTCTATCCTCTGGTGCAGCGCGGGACCTATGTGGCGCAGGGCATGAAGATCGGCTACGTCACGGATTACTTCGGGCGGGTGATTGAAGAAGCCAGAGCGCCGGCGGCCGGCGTGGTCCTTTATATATGTGGAGTTCCGTCCATGAAAAAGGGCGATACGGTGGCCAATATCGGAGAGGTCACCACTGCGCCCT
>DATIWA010000250.1:0-2667 GCA_035465515.1 Candidatus Limnocylindrales bacterium
ATGGCAGGAAGCTGGTTTATCGTGTCATCGGCGATTACTCGTAAGGATCTCAACTTCCGGTTACATCACGCTCAATCTTTGGCAGCACTTCGAGCATGAGGGCCTTGAACTGGCCTGCGATTCTGCGCCCTGTCTCCAGGACCTCCTCGTGGCTGATCGTCTGCTCCAGGATTCCCGCCGCCATGTTGGTCACGCATGAGATCGCCAGCACTTTCATTCCCATCTGGCGTGCGGCAATCACCTCGGCCACCGTGGACATGCCAACCAGGTCAGCGCCAATCGTGCGCAGGAACCGGATCTCCGCTGGAGTCTCATAGCTGGGCCCGGGCAGGCCCGCATATACGCCTTCTCCCAGCTCGATGCCCAGTTTTTTGCCTGCCTCCAGCGCCATGGCCCGGTAGGCTTTCGAGTACGCATCGCTCATGTCAATGAAACGCGGGCCAAAGCTTTCGCCTTCCGGACCAGCCAGAGGATTTTGACCCTGCAGGTTGATGTGGTCGGTGACGACCACAAGACCACCCTTGCCATAGTCCAGCCGGATTCCACCCGCGGCATTGGTAAGGATGGCAGCGCGCACTCCCATGCGGGCAAAGGCGCGAAGAGGGAAGACCACGGCTTGTGCTGAATGGCCTTCATACAGGTGAAACCGGCCCTGCATCACGGCCACCGGACTGGCGCCCGCTTTGCCGATGACCAGTTGTCCCGCGTGTCCTTCGGCGGTGGAATGGGAGAAGTGAGGAATCTCCGCGTACGGGATGCGCACCGCATCGACCAGATTGTCAGCGAAGCTGCCCAGGCCGGAGCCCAGCACAACCGCCACGGCCGGCCGCAGATCGGTCTTTGCAAGAATGAATCTTGCCGCCTCTTCCGCCTGGTGAAAACTTTTCATCCTGGTTCCGCTTCCCGTTCCAATTCAAGACTCATGTTGGTTTGGCTGACGCATGCCTGAAAGGCCGCTGCTCCATCAGCAATCTGATTGCCGGCCTGTAATGCTATATTGCCGGATACTCTTTATGCGAGGATGAACATGGTCTTGAGGCAAGTCTTTCATCGCGTCATTCTGCTTTGCCTGGTTTGCGCCGCTGCATGGCCTGAAGCTGCCGGCGGCGCCCCGCAGGAACACGCATCATCTGCCCCTGCCCGAAGGCGGCCGCATAATATTGTCCTCTTTATTACAGACGGCATGCGGCACGAGTCTGTCACCGCGGACAATTCGCCCGCCATGTTCAGCCTGCGCCGGCAAGGCGTGGATTTTGCCAACAGCCACTCCATCTATCCTACGTTTACCACGCCCAATGCTTCCGTCTTTGCCACCGGGCATCTCCTCGGCGATACGGGGGATTTTGGGAACGCGCTCTATGTGGGACACGCCATGCGCAACGGTAAAACCGCCACGCTGACACCGTTCATTGAGAATGATTCATTTCTGGCCAGGCTGAACCATTTCTTCGGCGGCAACTATCTGCAGGAAGAGACGCTCATGGATCTGGCGCGCCGCAATGGCTATGCCGTTGCCACAGTCGGCAAGCTGGGACCAACCGCGATTCAGGATGTTACGCAGGTAAAGTCGGCGGGTGATGATGCTCTTGCGCCGTGCGCCTGTATCATTATTGATGATTCCACTGGTCTCCACGGCATTCCGCTGCCGGAAAACCTGTTGCATGAAATGAAGGCCGCTGGCTTGAGCGCGGCGGCGCTCGACCGCAGCAACGGCCAGCCGGAACCAAAGCAGAACAATGGCCGTTCCGGGACCCTGGCCGCCAACTGGATGCAGCAGCAGTATTTCGCCAGCGCTGTGACGGAAGCCATTCTGCCCGAATTCAAGAAATCCGGCCGTCCCTGGTTCCTCGTGTTCTGGTCGCGCGATCCCGATGGCAGCCAGCATAGCCAGGGCGACAGCATGGGCCGGCTGGTCCCCGGCATCAACGGTCCAACGTCGCGGGCCGCAATCCACAACGTGGACGCCAATCTCTGGCAGATTGTGGATTACTTGAAAGACAACGGACTCTTCGCGGACACCGATATCATTGTCGCCGCTGACCACGGCTTTTCCACGATCAGCCGCCGCGAAATTTCCCGCGGTGGAACCCCAACCGCCAGCTTCGCTGCGACCCGCCTCTACGCGGATGTACAAGAGGGATTTCTTCCTCCGGGATTTCTGGCCATTGATCTGGCCCACGCGCTGCAACAACCTCTTTACGACCTGGACGCCCCGGTTTCCTCTCCCGGCAACGGCAAAGGCGGCTTCTACCATCCGGTCCATGTTGCAAAGGATTCACGTCGCGCGCAGCATCCCGTTTACGGCAACAGCCTTATTGGCGGTACCGGGCGCGTCCCCGGAGAAAACGATAAGACAGATGCCGAGGTGATCGTTGCTGCAAACGGAGGTTCCGACCTGATCTATCTCCCGCAGGACGGCCCGGCAAGGACTGAAATCAACAAAAAGCTGGCGCGGACCATTTGTGATTTTCTGTTACAGCAGGACTATGTTGACGGCATTTTCCTGCGCGACGATCTGGGTGACCTGCCGGGCACATTGCCCATGAGCGCCATCGGGCTGATGGGCGCAACCAGAATACCCAAACCGGCCATGATCGTGAATTTCAAGAGCTTCTCCCTGAATGAAAGCCTGCTCAGCCGAGTGGAGATAGCTGATACGCCGCTGCT
>DATIWA010000251.1:0-7812 GCA_035465515.1 Candidatus Limnocylindrales bacterium
GTCATGCCGTTGGGCACGTAGCCGTTCAGGGGATCGTGCGCCGAGGTCTGGTCGGTAAGAATGTCGGGCAGGACGCCGCGTTCCGCCAGTTCAGGAATTACGTCAGCACAGTTGCCGATCAGACCCACTGAAACGGCTTCCTTCTTGCGAACAGCATTTTTCAGGATGCGCAGAGCCTCGTCCAGCGTGTTCACCATGAAGTCGCAATAGCCCGTCTTCAGGCGCTTCTTGATGCGCTCCGGGTCAACGTCAATACCCAAAAAACTGGCGCCGGTCATGGTGGCGGCCAGGGGCTGGGCCCCGCCCATCCCGCCCATGCCGCCGCTCACGATCAGCTTGCCCGTCAGGTCGCCGCCAAAACTTTTTTCGGCGGCTGCGGCAAAGGTCTCAAAAGTTCCCTGGATGATTCCCTGCGACCCGATGTAGATCCACGAACCGGCGGTCATCTGGCCGTACATCATCAGCCCGGCCCGCTCCAGTTCGTTGAATTTCTCCCAGTTCGACCAATGCCCCACCAGGTTGGAGTTGGCGATCAGCACGCGGGGCGCATACTCATGGGTCTTGAAGATTCCCACCGGCTTGCCCGACTGCACCAGCAGTGTCTCGTCATTGTCCAGGGACTTCAAAGAAGCCAGGATTGCTTCCAGGCATTGCTGGTTGCGCGCGGCTTTGCCGGTCCCGCCGTACACCACCAGGTCGCGAGGTCGTTCTCCCACCTCATCGTCCAGGTTATTCATGAGCATGCGCATGGCGGCTTCCTGGGGCCATGCCTTGCAGCTCAACTCGGCGCCCCGCGGGGCCTTCAACGGCGGTAGATGCGCGGCAAGAGTTTCCGTTTCGACTGGCATACGGAAATGGTAACAAACGGGCCAAGCCGCCTGCCACCACTCCAGTCGTGTGCGATGACACGGACCGGTCATCTGGCCGGCGCCCTGCTCACATCACTATCCTTGCTGGTGGCCAAACCCAATGCCAGGGCTTGGAACCTTGAATAGGTAAACGCACTGGCTGTAACAGCCAGAGTTTTGCATGGGGATATTGACGAGATTCCAGGGAAGATCGTCCGTGGCCAGGCAGGTGGTGGAGTTGAAGTCGCCCGGGCCCCTAGGAAAGCATGGATCCGCGCAAGGCTACCAACTACTGTATGGCGTGCCTTCCGAACTGACCTGGTCGGACCCGCTGTGAACGTCGCTGATTCCGGGTTCCTGCTGGTCCACGCTTTGCAGCGAGTCCTCCTGCGTGACCTGCCAGGTGGTGTTGGAGTTGGTGAATGGGTCTCTTGGGATGGCGCGCAGGTAGCCGGCAGTCACAATGTCATTCAGGTCCTGGGGCGCCTTCTCCTTGTCCTGCGTGTACTGGTCAATGGCATTGCGCATGTTGTAGAGGTTCTGCTTCAACACGGCCTCGTTGGCGCGCAGGATATGGCGTTTGTAAATCGGAATTGACACTCCCATAAGAATGCCGATGATCGCGATCACAATGATCATCTCGATCAGAGTGAATCCGCTCTGGCCGCGCCGAAATGCAACGCCTTGGTTCTTCATATGCCTTACCAGTCCTTATACTTGGTGCCGTTAAGGGCAGTTCCATTTGATTTGCTGTACACGTCAAACACGTTCTGTCCACCCCACGAGTCTGACTCCGGGTCGTCCTGCATGGAACGCAGTCCCCATTCCTTGTTGCCGGTCATGGGATCCACCGGAATCCGCCGCAGAAACTTGAGCTTCTTCCCTCCGGGGCCATCCACGCCGTTCACCAGGGTATCGAGATCGGGCGGGTACCCTTCCGTGCCGAGCTTGATCTGGAAAGCGTTCTTGTCGGCGGCGTCTTTATAGCGGTCAATCGCCTGGCGCATCTCCCACAGGTCCCGGTGCAACTCGACCTCTCGCTGCCGTTTCACGCTCACCCGCACCACCGGGATCGCGGCCCCCATGAGGATGAGCAGGATGGAAATCACCACGATCATCTCCAGAAGGGTTACTCCGCGTTGTGACCTGTTGCTCATTTTGTCTCCGCCCGGCTCCTTGCTCCACGTGCAGCTCATCACACCTCTTCTTATTAGAGATGCACGAGGCACGCAGCGGTCGCTAATTCACCGTAATCGCCGCCTGCGAACCCGTTACGTCCAGCGGCTGGTTCTGGCTGTTGCGCGCGCCGGGAACCGTAATCGCAATCACTCCATTGCCCTTGGCTTTGGCCGTAAAGGTCAGGCTGAAAACGGTACCGTCGCCGGACACCCCTGTGCTTCCCGGCGGGCGTTGCGCGGTCACCTGAAGCTTGCCCGCGGCCGGATCGTCGCGATGGACCAGCGCCACGGGCTGTCCATCCTTTGACAAAAACTCCCCGTTGGACACGTTCACGAATTGCATCACTTTGGGGTCATAGCTGATCTGGATTGGGACCGACGAAATATCCTGGCCGTGCGCAAGGGCCACATTCACTACGAACGTACTGCCCTGCTGCTGTGACGCCTGGCTCGGATCAAGTCTGAGGACTACCTGGCCGGGCGTTCCGGACGGCGGATGCACCGCTGCCCCTGCCGGGACGCCTGAGTTGGCCGGTTGCCCAGACGGCGCCGCGGCCGTCGCCGGTGGAGTCACCGCTGAAGATACAGGTGGACGCGCTGCCGGAGATACAACCGGCTGTCTGGCTGGGGGACGGGGCGCCGAAATCACCGGAGGCTGCGCGGCAGTCGTCCGGGGCTGTTCCGCCTGGGCCGGCGCCAAACCCGCCGTTTGCGCCGCTTCCGGCTGCACCGGCTGCTTGCCGGCGATGCGCAGATCTATGCCGCTGCCCGTGCCCACGTCGAAAGCCTTCCTGTTGATATCGTTGAGTTCCTGGCCGCGAACAATGTGCGGAATCAGCAGAAACACGATCTCGTTGTTGACGTGCTCCGTATGTTCCGTGGAGAACAGGTAGCGCAGCAACGGCACCTCGGAAAGAAATGGAGTGCCTCCGATCGATTTGATGTCCTGCTGCTCCATGATCCCGCCCAGCAGATTGACCTCGCCATCGTTCAGCCGGATGGTGTGTTCCACGCGCCGAGTGCTGATGATGGGCTGGGTGATCCCGCCGATGGTCTGCGACCCGTTCAGGTTGGAAATCTCCATCACCGTCTTCAGCGTCACTTCGCCGTCAGGGTGGACGCGCGGCGTAATTTCCAGGATGACGCCTACGTCGGTGTACGTGAATTGCGTATTCACACCGATGGCGCCCGTCGCTGTTCCAATGCCCACCGGGGTGCCAAACGAACCCGTGGCAATCGGAATCTTATCGGCGATCTTCAGGGTAGCTTTCTCATTGTCGGTGGCGCGGATGCGCGGGCTCTGAATGATCTTTGCGTCGTTGTCGGAAAACAGGGCCTTGGCCGTGAGCGGATCAATGGTTACCGCGTAGTTCGTCGAATTCAGGTGCTGCAGGTCATTGAAGTTGAGCGTACTGCCGCCTGTTGTGCCGGTGCCGGTGGTAGATGGCGTGGTGCTCTGTAAAGCAACCGTGGCATTTTGCGGCGGCGTGATGCCCAGATCGCGCAGCTTGTCGCGCCGCACCTGCGCCACCACCACATCCACAATCACTTCCGGCTTGGACTTATCGATGTCATCAATCATCTTCTGCGCCAGGGCAAGCTGGTCCGGCGTGCCCTTGATGACAATCGCGCTCTGGGAAGGGATTTGCTGGATTCGCTGCACCTCCAGCACGGTACGGATGGCGTTGACGATGTCCTGCAAATCGGTAGGGCCGGAGACATTGCCCAGGTAGAACGTCTTCACCACGTTCTGCTCCAGTTCACGCCGTTTGGCCTGCGTGTCCTGGGCGACAAAAATGGTATTCGGGGTGACCGGACGCCAGAAAGTCCGCGACTCCAGCGCCACGATATCGAGCGCGTCCTGCAAGCTTACCTTTTGCAGCCTGATCGTGAGCCGCCGGGAGGTGTAATCCGGATCAAAAAGAACGTTGATTTTGGCCAGCTTCGCGATGGTCTCATAGATCACCTTGGAATCTTCCGGGCCGATTTCCAAAGCATCAATGGGGACCGCCGGGAGCTGCGCCAGTTGCACCGGCGGCGTGGCTTCTTCCAGGCGCTTGCGCAACGGGTCCTCTTCTTCCTTGGCCTGGGGCTTGGTTGCCGCCCCCTGCTGCTTCTGGATCATCTGCTGGGTGCGCCGAATCTCCTGCGCCGCCAGATCGTTGCTGGGATCGATCTCTGCCGCCTGCTGGAACACCGCCAGCGCTTCAGCCAGCTTGCCCTGCTGCCGCAATCTCTGTCCCCGATGGACCTTGGAAGCTGCCGCCAGAAAACGCAGGCGCTCAAATGGGACGCGGTATTTCAGCTTCTCCGGCTGTGCGCTGTAGGCGGCCTTGTAAAATTCATAAGCCCCTTCGTAGTCCTGGCGCGCCTCTGCTTTCCGGCCTTTGTCGTACAGAGACTTGGCGGATTCTTTCGCCGGCAAAAGTGCCGATAAAATCAATAAAACCCCAAGGGTCTGTGCTACTCTCCTCATACGCTCCTGCTTGCTCCGAGACCGCTTTAACTCCTTCTTTTCAGGGGATTTATTGAAGGACAGCTGTTTCGTTGGGTCCGGAAATTAGACTCTACGGAATGCCAGATTATACACCCATTTCCGGCATTGCTAGAACGACTTTGGTAACCAGGTTTTGCGCTGTGATAGCATAAAAATTTTGCTGACCGCAGCAGAAAGCTGCCATGGCCCGCCATACAACCCATCAGACTGAACCCAACAAGCCCAAAAACGTGAAGCGCGACCCTGTCGCCTCGGGCGAGCGCGATGCCACGGTCAACCGGGCTGCCAGCCATAACTATTTTCTGGAAGACCGCGTGGAGGCCGGTATTGCTCTCACCGGATCGGAGGTCAAATCAGTCCGTTCCGGCCGGGCCAACCTCAAAGACGCATACGCCCTGGTCAAAGACGGCGAACTCTGGCTCCTCAACGCCCACATCGGCGCTTATGAAAACGCCGGATACGCCCACCATGCTCCCCTGCGCACCCGCAAACTGCTTGTCCACAAGGAGGAATTGCGCAAACTCATGGCCAAAACACAGCAGCGCGGGTACACCCTGGTTCCCACCCGCATGTACTTTAAGAACGGCAAGCTAAAATGTGAGATTGCCCTGGCTAAAGGCAAGCAGTCCTGGGACAAACGCGAGACGGAGCGCCGCCGGACCGCGGAAAAGGAAGCGCGTGAAGCCGTAGCCCGGGCAAGAAAGAATTAGCACCCAGTTTTTATTTCAGGAGAAAGAAAGCGCAATCTTATGGATACAAAATTGATCGCAGCCGGCCTTGCCGATGTCGAGACTGAATGCCTGGTGGTCTTCGCTCTGGACCATGGCGATAAGGATAAACCCGCCCCCAAATTGGCCTTGAAAGACGGAGCCGCGGAAAAAGCCGTTGCCGACCTTGCCGCTTCCGGGGAAATCACCGGTAAAGCGTATGAGACCGCGCTTCTGCATCGCCCCCAGGGCCTCAAGGCCAAACGACTGCTCGTGATCGGCGCCGGCAAGCCCAGGAACTTCAGCCATTTAGAGTTGCGCAAAGCCGCGGGCACAGCTCTGCGTTATCTGAAACCCCGGACCATCAAAACCTGCGCCATCACGCTTCCAGAACTGGCGACCGGCCCCGAAGACGCAGTGCGCTCCATTGTGGAAGGGGCCTACGTTGCGGACTTTGATCCCGATACCTACCGCAGCGACCGCAAAGACCTGAGCATGAAAGAGGTCACCATTGTCGCGCCGCAGGGTTCCGATCAGGCGAAGTTGCAAAGCATGCTCGACCAGGCGCGTTTTATTGGTGAATCGCAGAACTTCACGCGCGAACTGGTCAACGAGCCCAGCAACCGGCTGACTCCCACCATGCTGGCCGACCGCGCCAAAAAGATGTGTGACAGCGTGGGGCTGAAGTGCGAAATCTACGGTCCGGCAAAAATCAAGGAACTGAAGATGGGCGCGTTCTGGAGCGTGGCCCAGGGCTCTGACGAAGAGCCTCGTCTCATCGTCATGCGTTACGAGCCTCAGGGCGCGCCGGAAAAGCCGGTGTTGGGCCTGGTTGGCAAGGGCATTACCTTTGACACCGGCGGCATCTCCATCAAGCCGGCCGACGGCATGGAAAAAATGAAATATGACATGGCCGGCGGCGCGGCCATGATCGGCGCCATGCGGGCCATCGCCCTGCTCAAACCCAAAGTGAAGGTGATCTCCATCGTCTGCGCCACGGAAAACATGCCCAGCGGCAAGGCGCAGAAGCCGGGTGACGTGCAGATTGCCATGTCCGGCAAAGCCATTGAGATTATCAACACCGATGCCGAGGGCCGCCTGGTGCTCGCCGACGGCCTGCATTACGCCCGCACCCTGGGCTGCACTCACCTGATTGACGCCGCCACCCTCACCGGCGCCTGCGTGGTCGCGCTAGGCTACGTCAACGCCGGTGTCTTCGCCAACGACGAAGACGCCTACCAGCACTTCACCCGCGCGCTCGAGCGCTCCGGAGAAAAGTTCTGGCGCCTGCCCGTGGACGGCGAATATCTGGACATGATCCGTTCCAGCATCGCCGACATCATGAATACCGGCGGACGCTGGGGCGGGGCCAGCACAGCAGCCGCCTTCCTCAAGGAATTTGTGGAAGACACACCGTGGCTGCATCTCGACATTGCCGGTACCGCATGGATGGAAGAGAACAAGAGTTGGATCGCCAAAGGGCCGTCCGGCATTGCCGTGAGAAGCCTGGTGGAATGGGTGAAGAGTTACGAGAACAGCAAATAGCTAACCGAGCACCTTTTGTTTCAAGTCCTGCGCGGCCTGCGCCAGGCTCTCCGGTGTGCCCAGGTCGCGCCAGTAATATTCATCGGCGCGGAAGGCCATGATTTTTTCTCCCTGGCCGGCGAGGCGCAGATAGGTCTCGATAATGGAGAACACTCCCTCTTCGCTCATCATGCTCAGAAGACGCGAGGAGATCACGTGGATGCCGGAAAAAGCCAGCGCCTGCGTCTCTTGTGCAGGCCGGACCGTCTCGCTTTTCTGATCGCGGACGGACCGCCGTCCGCAAAGCCGGCCCTGCTCGTCGAACAGCAGAAGGCGTGAACTCGCGCGCTCCTGGACTGCCAGCGTGGCCAGCGCCTGGTTCCGGGCGTGAGATTCCACCATGCGCCCCATGTCAATGGCGCTTAGGACATCTACATTGTGCAGAATAAAGGGAGCGTCATCGTGCGGCTCTCCGCCAAAAAACCAGCCGGCCTTCTTCAGGCCGCCGCCGGTATCGAGGAGAAGATCATCTTCGCGGGAAATTTCGATCCGCATGCCAAAGTTACCGTGCGCCTGTAGATGCTCAAGCACCAAGCCGGCAAAGTGATGCACATTGATGATGACATCGCGAATGCCGAATTCGCGCAGGCGGCAGAGGGTAATCTCCAGCAGCGTGCGGCCGGCAATCTCCACCAGCGCCTTGGGTCGATCATTGGTAAGCGGGCGCAATCGCGTACCCAGGCCGGCGGCCAGAACCATGGCTTTCATTGGGCCAGACCCAGCTTTTCCAGTTGGACGTGGCGCACCACCACGTCCACTCCATTTCTCTCCCGCAGGCGCTTCGCCAGTTGCTCGGCCAGATACACAGAACGATGCTGGCCCCCGGTGCAACCGAACGACACCATCAGGTTGTGAAAGCCGCGGCTCTGATACGCGTTTACGCTGCCCTCCACCAGGGACGCCGCGTGTTCCAGAAACCGGCGCGCGCTCTCCTGCCCTTCGAGATACTCGATCACCGGCGCGTCCCTGCCGGTTAGGGGCTTGAAGCGTTCCTCGCG
>DATIWA010000252.1:0-9646 GCA_035465515.1 Candidatus Limnocylindrales bacterium
ATTCATGGTCAGTGTGCCGGTCTTGTCCACGCAAAGTACGGTTGCAGATCCAAGAGTCTCAATGGCCGGCATGCGGCGGGTGAGCACCTGCTGGCGGGAGATCCGCCATGCGCCCATGGCCAGGAAGATCGTCAGCACAACGGGAAATTCCTCCGGAACCATGGAAATGGCCAGCGTCAGCCCGGCGAGGATGCCCTGGAGCAGGTTGGCATGCGTGTAGGCATAAATTACGGCGACGCCGACGCAGAGCACCAGCCCCAGAACGGCAAACACCCTTACCAGCCGCCGAGTTTCGCGCTGCAGGCGGGTGCTTTCAGGAAAGAGGCTCTGGAGCGCCTTGCCAATTTTGCCCAGTTCCGTATGGGCGCCGGTGGCCTTAACTTCGGCAATGCCTTTGCCCCGCACCACCATGCTGCCGGAAAAAACAAATGGGGACTCGTCGCCGCCGGGACGGCCCATTTGCGTTGCCTGCGCCGCCTGGGTTTTATTCACGGGCACGGATTCACCGGTGAGCAGAGACTCGTCAACCTGGATATTTCTTCCCTCCAGGACCACGGCGTCCGCGGGAACGCGGTCTCCCTCACTGAGCACCACGAGGTCGCCCCGCGCTACATCGCGCCCGGCGATGCGCTTGCGCACACCGTCCCGTATCACCAGCGCTCGCGGACTGGAAAGATCGCGCAGAGCTTCCAGGGCGCGCTCCGTCTTGCGCTCCTGATAAAACGTGATGCCGATAATGACAAACACAGCCACCACCAGCGCCGCCGCTTCCTGCGGATCGCCGAGCAGCACGTACACCGCGCCGGCGCCGATCAGCAGCAGGAACATGGGCTCGCGCAGGACCTGAACGGCGGTGCTGAGAATTGTGGACGGCTTGGAAGAGGGCAGTTCGTTGAAGCCTTCGTCACGCAGTCGCCGCGCGGCTTCGGTTTCACTCAGGCCGCTCCAGTGAGGCGGAGTGATTGCCTGGCGGTCGCCGGCATTGTCGAAATTTGCGGGAAGGGCTCCCATCACACCGCCGGTTGGCTGCCGCGCACTGTCAGCACGGGGCATGGAGACTTTCCGATGACCTGATGAGTGATGGAGAAAAGCCCGTGCGTGGCTGCCCGCAGGAACGAGCCTCCGTAGCGGACGCCGAGAATCAGCAGGTCAGCATGAATGGCTGACGCCATCTCCACCATGGATTGCGCCGGCGGGCCTTCCTTTACGATTGCGGCGGCAACGCGGTCTGAGAGGTCGGCGGGCAACATGTGCAGTAACTCGCTTTGAATCTGCGCGACCGGATGCTGGCGGCCATCGTGACTGACAAAGTGAGCCAGAGTGATGGAGGCCCGGGGATTGTCTCTCAGCAGCCGCTCGCCGTAAGCCAGGGCAGCCCTGGAGTGAGGGCTGAGATCGGTGGCGAACAGCAACTGGTGAAAGCGGCCGTCCTTCTGCGGCACCGACGCGTGAGGTCCCACGATCATTACCGGGCAGCGCGCCGTGCGGAAGATCTCTTCCGCTGTCGATCCGAGGAAGATCCGGTTGATCCCCAGGTCGCCGCGGCTTCCCAGCAGAATGAGGTCAATATTGTGCTCGCCGGAGAATTTTTCCACTGCCATGAACACTTCGCCGGAGACCACGGACGGCTCAAAGTGTTTGCGGTCAAACTGATGAACGAGCATGAAATCGCGAATCCGCGCCTCGGCCTGGTGCTGAATGTGCTCCGCTTCCCGCTTTGCCGCCGGATCGTCGCTCAGGGAATAGGGAAAGAGATCAGCCACGTGGACGACGTGGATTTTCGCGTCGTAACCCTGGCGCAGGCTGCGCACGTATTCAATTGCGTGGGCTGACTCCTCTGAGAAATCGGTCGCGAACAGCACGTTCCGGATTGCCGTGGCTGAATGACACACCTGCATAGTGACATTACACTTCGATGCCTTGGGGTGCTGCCGTGATGGTAATCACTGGTGTGCCGGCGCTGCGTCAGCCCGCGGCGAGGGCCAGTTCCGGTATCTCTTTGGCTGGTGTATTCTGTTGCCCGGCGCTCTTCTTAAAGTCCATCAGCTCTTTGGCTTTGGCGGCAATGTGTTCGGCGCTGACTTCAAACTCCTTGATTAGCTCCCACGGCGCGCCGCTGTCGCCAAAGCGGTCCTTTACACCAATCGCGCCGGTGAGCACGGGAATGCCGTAGAGTTCCTTGCTTTCCGTAATGACTCCGCTCACCCGCCAAGCCAGGGCGCCGATCTGGTGCTCTTCCGCCGTGACGATGACACCGGTTTCGCGGGCGGCGCGAATAATCGCCTGCTCATCAATGGGCTTCAGCGTGTGCATGTTGATCACGCGGGTGTCATAACCGTATTCGTTCTTAAGAATGTAGGCTGCGCGCAGGGCCTCGGGGACCATGGGGCCGCAGGCAACGATGCTCAGGTCTTCATTCTCGTTCCTGTAGTTCTCGGCGAGCGTGTGGTCGAAGGCGTCCACCAGGTTGATTGACTCGCGCCTCAGCCGCAGAACGTTGGCTTTGCCGATGACGAAGGGCGAATCCTGGCGGCTGATAACGGGCGTTGCTTCGCGGGCAAAGCGAATGTACTTGGGGCCGGTGTGGTCGAACAGCAGACGCGTAGTGGCTTTCTTGGTTTCTACGGCGTCGCAGGGAACAACCACCGTCATGTTGGGGAGGGCCATCATCACGGAACAGTCTTCCAGGGCCTGGTGGGTCGCGCCGTCCGGGCCCACGCTGACTCCGCCGTGCGCCCCCGCGATCATCACGTTGAAGTTCCCATAACAGACGGAGACGCGCACCTGGTCCAGGTTGCGGGCCGCGGCGAAAGTAGCATAGGTGCCGAAAACCGGCAGCATGCCTTCGCGGGCCAGGCCGGCGGCCACTCCCGTGGCCGATTGCTCGGCGATTCCCATACTGAGCCAGCGCTTCCTGCGCTCGGGGTTTTTAGCATGGAACTCACTGATCGTAATGGAACCGCTGATGTCCAGGCCGAGACAACAGACGCGCGGATCGTCGCCGCCTTCACGCAGGGCTTCACCGAAGCCCATGCGGGTGGGCTTCATGTCCGCTCGCATGGTCTTGCCGGTGTTCCACCAGTAGTCCTGGCTGAACCTGGGCATTTTGACCGCAAGTTTGCTTTCGACCTCCGCCTGATAGGCCTTGGCTTGCGCCAGCAGGTCTTTGACGGGAATCTTGTCCGCCACGCCCAGTTCCAGCAGGGCCTTATCGAGTTCTTCCCGGTTCGGCGCTTTCCCGTGCCAGCCGGCAATGTTCTCCATGAAGCTCACGCCCTTGCCTTTGACTGTATAGCAGACCAGCATGACAGGCTTGCCGTCAGGACGGCTCTTTACCTCTTCCAGCGTATCCACGATCTGGCGCATGTCGTGGCCGTTGATGCGCACCACGTCCCAGCCGAAGCTGCGGTACTTGTCTTCCAGCGGTTCAACGTTCATCACCTCGGAAACGGGGCCGTCAATTTGCAGGTGGTTTTCATCGATGATGCCGATCAGATTGTCCAGCTTGTAGTGCGCCGCCTCCATGGCGGCTTCCCATATCTGCCCTTCCTGCTGCTCGCCGTCGCCCATGATGCAGAAGACCCTGGAGGAGCTTCCGCTGAGCTTTTGCGCCAGCGCGTCGCCCACGGCAATGCTCAGCCCCTGTCCGAGGGAACCGGTGGAGCATTCCACGCCGGGAAGTTTGCGCCAGTGCGGGTGGCCCTGGAAAGGCGACCATAATTTGCGCAGGGTGACCACGTCCTTGAAGTCATAGAACCCGGCGAAAGCAAGGCCAACGTAGAGGGCCGGGGCTTTATGCCCGCCCGACCAGATGATGCGGTCGCGCTTTTCCCAGTTGGGATTGCCGGGGTCGTGGTCGGCGCAGCGCAGATACAGCGCCGCGGTCAGATCCATGACGGAGAGTGTCCCGCCAGAGTGGCCGGAACCGGCGGCGCAGAGCGCAACCAGGTTGTAGCCGCGCATCAGGGCAGCCTGTTCCTTGAGTTCCCGTACCGTGTAGGTTTTCCTGAAGGTGCCGTCAGCAGAATTGATGATCGCCATGTGACTCCTCTGCTTCGCGCCCCGGGCAGGTCCGCGGACGAGTCAAAGGCCCGCCCCAGGAACGCTCCACTATTCTGGATTTTCGCGTTACATCCGGACAGTGACGGTAATCACACTTGCCGAGTGAGGAGTTCAGTGGTGTCCCAGCACCGGATGAGGCACATAAACAGATTCCAGCTTTTCGATCTCGGCTTTGCTGAGCTTGAGACCAACCGCGGCCACGGCATCTTCCAGGTGATGCGGCTTGGAGGCCCCAATAATCGGAGCAGTAACCCCGGGCTTGTGCAGGAGCCAGGCCAGGGCCACCTGAGCGGGCGGAACGCCGCGTTCTTTCGCGACTTCGGCCACGCATTCGATCACAAGGTCGTCGGCTTCCCGGGTATAGAGCTTATGGGCGTAATCGTCGGCCCGGGCGCGAAGCGTCTGCGCCTTGCGGCTGCCGGCGAGCAGCCCGCGGGCGAGCGGGCTCCAGGGGAGCATGCCTACGTTTTCCGCCGCGCACAGCGGCGCCATCTCGCGCTCCTCTTCACGATAGATCAGGTTGTAGTGGTTCTGCATGGTGACGAACCGGGTCAGCCCAAGGCGGTCCGCGGTGTAGAGCATGCGCGCGAACTGCCAGGCGTACATGGAAGAGGCGCCGATGTAGAGCGCCTTGCCGGCCTTAACCACGTCATGCAGGGCTTCCATGGTCTCTTCGATGGGCGTGTTGTAGTCGAAGCGGTGGATCTGGTAGAGGTCGACGTAGTCGGTCCCGAGGCGGCGCAAGCTCTCATTGATGGCGTGCATAATGTGCTTGCGCGAGAGTCCCTTCTGGTTGGGGTCGTCGCCGAGAGGGAAAAACACCTTGGTGGCAATCACCAGTTTGTCGCGAGAAGGGCCGAAATCCTTGAGCGCCCGGCCCAGGATTTGCTCGCTGACGCCGAGAGAATACATGTCCGCGGTATCAAAGAAGTTGATACCCAGTTCCAGTGCGCGCTTGATAAAAGGCCGGCCCTCTTCTTCTTCCAGGACCCACTCGCGCCATTTCTTTGAGCCGTACGTCATGCAGCCCAGGCAGATGCGCGAGACTTGTGTGCCGGTACGGCCCAGATTGATGTATTCCATGGCTTGCTTTCCCTCGCACTATTTTTTATCACAGGCAAGTGTCCCGACATGCGGCCCGGTATGGTCTGAGCCGGACTCGGTTGATGGCGAATCTCCCGTAAGGGCTTGTCCTTTGGTTAGCCGGGCGATGCGTCACCGTGGCCGGGGCTGGAACTCCATTCCCTGTAGCTGCCGTGTGCACTGGCCATAGACCGCGCGCCGCCGAACGGCGCTTGATCTCCGGTTATGGGAAATCGATACCGGCTGCAAAAAGAGGCGCTTTCGCATGCATGGTTTGATCTTGGCAGAACTTAAAAAGTTTGTCGGTGAGAAATATGGGGCTGAAACCTGGAACCAGCTCGTCACCAAAGCCGGCGTGGAACGGCAGATGTACCTTCAGTCAGTCATCTATCCGGACCACGACGCTTTCGCGCTGGTGCAAGCCGCCTCGGACATGACCGGGCTGGGCGTCCATGCGGTCATGGAAGGCTTCGGGGAGTTCTGCGTTCCGCACCTGATCAAACAATATGAGTTTCTGGTGAAGCCCAATTGGGACCTCTTTGATTTCCTCGAGAACACGGAAGGGACCATTCACAAAATTATTCGCTTCAAGGAAGGGGCCACGCCGCCGCGGATCGCCACCCACCGGCTGTCCGGCGACGAATTGCAGATTTCCTATTCTTCGCGCAGGAAAATGTGCGCGCTCCTCAAGGGCATGGTCAAGGGATCGGCGCGACACTACAAGGAAGAAGTCATCGTCCAGGAATCAAGCTGTATGCTTCGCGGCGACACTGAATGTACGGTGACGGTGCGCCGCATGAGGCCCCGCAAACCCGGGGTGTGAACGGAGGAGTGCGCGGGGGCGCCTTTGCTCGGGCAGAACTATTCCACTTCGACCTTGGTAAATCCCAGCCCGGACAACAAGCCGGTGACGGTTGCCCGCGCATTCTCGCGGGCTTTTTCGAGAATGCCTGCACGCGAGGCCTCTTCCAGCAGCTCGCCTTCGGCCTGCTGGCGGACCTGTGTTTCCAGGTTGGGGTCCATCGGGACCAGAAGCCCGGTGCTGCGCGAGTAGACGCGGGTCCTTGCATTGTCAATGCGCGTTAGCAGCACCCGGGCATTGGGCATCTTAACGTGGACTTCTTTGCCGTTACCGGCGATCTGAATGTCGCTGGGCTGGATCTGGTTGAAGTCAATTCCCGCCACCACCTGGCCATGGACAATCATGAGCATTCTGTCTCCGGCGAGAAAATCGGGAAGAAACGGCGTGCCCTTTTCACCCGTGACAATCTTGTCCATGTTATAGACAACGGTCTCCAGCCGCTGGAGCCGCTGAATACGTTGGACGACGCTGCCCTGGCTGATGATGGTGGTGCGCCGGCCGGTAAGGGCCGACCATAGCGAAGCCATCGGTCCGGTTTGCGCGCGGCCGGCCAGCAGCATCAACATGGATGCGGCAAGGGCGCCGATCAGCAATGCCACGGCCATGGCGCCGAATGTAAATCTCCGAGCTGTCACTGCCGGCTTTTGATCCACGGATGACTATTGTAGCCGCGCGGTATCCGGCCTCTTCGTCACGAAAGTGACGGTACGGCAGGCCATTACTGAGAGCCGTGGGCCTTTTTCGCCTTGAGCTGGCTGTAATAGCTCGCAGCGTTGTCGGCGAAGGTCGCTTCATACCGGGGATACTGGCGAAAATCGGTGAACTGTCGAAGATCGAGCCGCTTTTTGATTTGATCGAGAGTAAGACCCTCGTGGTACAGGCTCCCAACCTGGTCGCGCAAATCGGCCAGATAGTCGCGGAAGCGGCGCAGTTCGGGCTTTCCGGCCAGCTCAAAATGGCCGGGAACAACATGGTCTACCGGCAGGCTGAGGATCTGGTCCAGCGCCACGATCCAGTTTTCCATGTCGCCATCATCCATGGCGGGACAGGAGTTGGTCAGGAAGAGATCTCCGGTGGCAATGGCATGCTGCTGCGGGAAATAGACGACGGCGTCGCCGCGCGTGTGCGCGGGCCCGGGGTGATAGACCTGGACCTCATAGCCGCCAAGATGGATGGTGACGCCGCGGGGAAATGTGATCCAGTTCGCCATGGCCTGCGAAGATGGCGTTTTCCGGCCGGCTACGATTTTGTCGCGCGTGAAGCCGGTGCCGATGAAGATGGCGTTCGGTCCGATGATCTGATCTCCGCCGCGGTGGTCAGGATGGTAATGCGTGTTGACCACGTACTTCACCGGGGCGTCTGAAATTGCGCGGATGTGGCGCAGCAGTTTGCGCCCTTCGATGTCATTCAGGCCGGTATCCACCACCAGAATGCCTTCCCCGGTCACCAGGAAGGTTGAATTGGCGCTCGAATCATTTTGTGAGATGTAGGCGTACAAGTCCGGTCCGATCTTGTGGACGGAAGCAGCGGCGCAGGTGACTGCAAAGAACAGGCATGCGCCGATGGCAATGAATCGCCGTATTTGCCAATATGCCGCCAAATTACGAATCACCGGTACGCAATCATGAACATTCGTTTGAACGGAAACAGCACCTTGCCCTGATCGTTGGGCCGGTAAAGCGTTTCAAATTCGGCCATGCAAAGGTCTTCGAAGGTCCTGCGCTGATCGTCGTACGGCAGGCGCTCCAGGTAAAAGCGCATGCCCGTGCCGCGTATCCAGTCGAGAATGGCCATTGGGCCGTTCATGACCTGAAGATACTCGGTCTCCCAGATATCGAGCTGTCCGGCGCTTTTACGCAAAAGATCGTAGTAAAAGGCCGCAGGCTCGATGCCATAGCGCTGTGAGCCGCCGTTCAACGCGCCGCGCCAGCGCGGATCAGCGGCGACCTTCTTCATGGCCTGATGCACCGGCGAATCGAAGTTGTTGGGCATCTGCACCGCCAGGGCGCCCCCGGGCGCCACTCCGCTGAACAGGCGGGGAAACAATATGCCGTGGTCGGGCACCCAGTGGAAAGCGGCGTTGGAAAAGACCAGGTCGTAAGGCGCTTCAGGCTGCCAGCGTTCGATGTAGCTGCGTACCCAATTCCAGTCAGGATGGGCTTTCTGCGCCTGGGCCAGCATTTCTTCCGAGCTGTCGAGGCCGGTGATATCGGCCAGCGGCCAGCGGCGATGCACCTGCTCGGTGCTGCTCCCAGTGCCGCAGCCAAGGTCAATGACGCGCGCAGGGTTCTCCAGACGGACCTGTGCGATCAAGTCCGCCGCGGGACGGCCGCGCTGGTCAGAGAATTTAAGGTAAAGTTCCGGCCACCAGTCAGGCATCTCCACTTAGTTTAACCAGAGACGCCGCGGAGGGCCACAGAGCACGGGCCCACGACCACCTTTTAGAGGTAACAGCGTGCCCTGATCAGCAGCGGGCTAAGCCGTCACCGCTTTGGTCTTTTCTTCCTCGATGGCGTTGAGCATGGCTTCGTCCTTATCAAACTTGAACCAGCTCAGCCCTCGCTGCCGGGCGATGGTTTCTTCCGCCCGGCCCAGGCATTCAATATCGGCCTTGGTAATCACGCGAAGACCATTGCGCTCAAGCTGGCGCTGAATCTGCTCGGCGGATGGAGCGTTCCCGTCAGCCGCGCTTTCCAGATACTTGAGCACATGCGTCGCGCCGACCTCGGCGTCATGGCGGGCGATCCCCACCAGTCCATCGCTGGCCTTGCGCGCCCAGCCCACGGCATACATGCCTTCCAGCACCTTGCTGTCCTGCGGATCAAAAAGTTCATAAGCCGCGCGCTTGGGGTCCGCCTGGTCAGGGTTGGTGACATACGCGTCCCGGTTGTAAGGAAGTCCCAGCGCCGGATCGGCGACATCGCCGATGGCGAAAATCATGGTGTCCACGTCCAGGTCGGCCGTCTTGTCGGTGGCTTTGCAGGCGATGCTGCCATCGCGTTCGGACAGGACATTTTCCACAACAGTCAGGCGATTGATGCGGCCGCCTGGGTCGGCATGGATCTCTTTCGGCGAGCAGAGGAAGCGGAAGCGCAGGCGCGGACCGGTCCTTTCCGTAGCAGGTTTGCCCAGCACGGGAAATGTTTCGTCGGCCAGTTTGCCGATGTCCTGGCCCACGGTGGCAAGCTGCGGCTGGATGCGGCGCAACTCCTCGTCAAAGGCCTTGCGGTCCAGGAACTCTTCAATGTGGTCAAACTCTTTCTGGTCAAACTTGGCTTCAAAGGGGCCGCGCCGCGCCACCACGATGACCTCTTCCGCGGTCTTGACCGGAGCATCCAGCAACAGCCAGCGGGCAATGTCCACCATTACGTTGCCCATGCCGATGATGGCGACCCGCTTGCCGGTGGAAAAATCCATGGACGTGTAGGGCGGCAGCAGGTTGTAGTGATACACAAAATCCTTGGCCGCATAGACGACCCTGGCGTCTTCTCCGGGCAGGCCGAGTTTCTTGGTGCCTTGCGCGCCCACGGCAAAAACAATTGCTGAGGGCGACCACTCGCGCAGCAGCGGGATCGAGATGGCCGATTCACCACTCACCGGCAGATGGCCGAAATAGTGGACGTTGGACAAGCTCAGCAC
>DATIWA010000253.1:0-3236 GCA_035465515.1 Candidatus Limnocylindrales bacterium
TCCCAGGGCTCCGGACCGTCGAAATGGAAGTCGCGCCGCTGGATGCCGGCGTTGTTCACCAGCACGTTGACGCCGGGAAACTCGCGCGTCACCCATTGGAAAAGCTCGCGGCGTTGCGCTTCCTCTCCCACGTCGCAGACCCGGGTATGCAGGCCGGGATAGGTGGCGCGGGCTTCCTGCAGCTTGTCGGCGCGGCGGCCGCAGATAATCACCCGGCTGCCGGCGCGCAGAAAACGCTCGGCGAAGGCAAGACCGATACCCGAAGCCCCGCCGGTGATCAGGATGGTATTGGCGTCAAGGCGCATGTCGCGATTGTAACAACCACTGCGCGCCGGTTCGCCAGGGCGCAGTGGACTGGGAGATGGCGAAAGGACGTCACAAATGAAAAGGGGATGCGCGGCGGCATCCCCAAATCAACGATCGAAGGACCTTACTGGACGTGAACAGAATGTTTCAGGGTAAAGCTAAGGGTGCGCTCGGCGGAAAACACGACTTCTTTATTTCCCGTGTAGGCAGCCCCCGCAGTACCGGCGCCTGCTCCGGCCGCGGCGCCAATGGCCGCGCCTTTGCCTCCGCCGACCAGTGCCCCGATCAGGGCGCCAGCGCCGGCGCCGCCTCCAATCATTCCGGCGCTCCGCTTGCCCTTGCCCTTGATGGACTCGCTCACGATTGAGCTCTGAATCGAATGCACTTTGCCGTCAATAACGACAGAAGTTAGGCGGACTTCCAGGAGCGCGCCGCCCTTGAAATGACCCATGCTCTTGGCAGCCACTACGGTGCCGCGCGCCGAAGCGCCTCTCTTGATCACCGTCTTGCCGTCAACCGAAACCGGCTCGGCGACGGTGGCGGAAAAGGTTTGCCCTTCCTGGCTCTCTTTCGAGCTCAGAGTTTCGCCCAGGCGGACCACGATCGTCTTGCCCGCGGGAATGGTCACCGTTGGCTCCGCGGCGGGTGTTGGGGCGGATGCGCCGCTCGTGCCGGCATCAGCCGTGGAGGTGGAGGCGGAGCCGTCCGTGCTGGTTGCCGGAGTGGCGGACTTGCTGCCACAGGCCACCAGGAATGACATGGCAAAGAGCGCCAATACTACAAACAGCAAACGTGCAGGTTTCACTCAAAACTCCTTATAAGGTCAGAGTACCGGGAATTTGTAGCAGATTACCGCAAGACGGGGCAATGCACCATCGGGTGTGTACCATATTTCTCGCCCGTGATCGCGGCTGAGGGGCCAGGAAGCGGGCAAGCGGCCCTAGATGTCAGATTTCCTCGCCGCCTGATGCCGCCGCAGCCGCACCGTTGGCATCAGCAGCCGGCGTGCCGGCCTCTTCATGGTTCGCATCGCCGCCGTTCTTCAGCTTCTCCAGAAACTTCTTTGAGTTGAGCAGGGGCCGCTCCATGCTGGGATTGTAGGCGGTCCACTCGCCCCCGGGCTCGCGCTGGAACTGGGCGCGCATGCTCTCCATCTTGGAATCCAGGTCATCGAGATAATGCAGCATGAGCGCTTCCGGGAACATGGGCAATTTGGGGCTGCCGAACTCGTATTTCCCGTGGTGGCTGATGATGAGGTGCTCGATCAGGGTCTTGTACTCGTCTGGGAATCCGGGCACCAGCGCGATCTTCTGGTGCAGCATTTCCAGTTCAATGATCATGTGCCCCAGAAGCTGCCCGCGGGTGGTGTAGGTGAAAGAGCGGGCAAAGGTCAGCTCATGCACCTTGCCAATATCGTGCAGGAAAGCGCCGGTGAGCAGCAGGTCGCGGTTGATCATCTCCGGATAATTGCGGCAGGCCAGGTCGCAGACCTGAAACAGTGACACCACGTGGTCGAGCAGGCCGCCGATGAAGGCATGATGCAGCGTCTTGGCCGCCGGCGCGTTCTTGTAGGCGCGCTCAATCTCCGGGTCGGCCATGAATGCCTTGACCAGGGCCTTCAAATGGGGATCAACAAAGCTGTCAACAAAACCGCCCAGCGTGCGCCAGAGTCCTTCAATGTCCTTGGTGGTGCGCGGCAGATAATCGTCAAAATCAACTTCGGTTTCCTGCATGGAGCGCAGCTTGTGCACCGTAAGCTGGAAGCGCCCGTTGAACCGGTTGACCAGGCCGCGCACTTTCACGAAGTCGTCCTGCTCGAAGACATTGATGTGGTCGTTGACATTGTCCCACATCTTGGCTTCAATGTGGCCGGTGCGGTCCGCCAGAGTCAGGGCGAGAAACAGTTCGCCGCTCTTTTTTGGCTTGGCCTGCTTGGAAACCACCACGAAGGACGAGGTGATGACCTGGTTCTCAAAGCGGACGCAATCGCAGATATAGAAATCTTTCATGAAGTTTACCGGACAAATTTATCTTACTTCAGTTTTTGCGGGAATCAGGCGAAAACTCAGTAGGCGAGAGATTCGGTCTTCCAGTGGCGGTAAATCCTGGCTTCTTTAAAGAGGGCGACGAGGCTGGGATCCAGTTCTCCGTCGTCCACGGCAAGGTCCAGAATCTCCAGGGCGCGCTCCACGGAGACGGACTTTTTATAGGGACGGTCCGCGGCGGACAGCGCGTCAAAGATGTCCGCGATGGTCATCATCCTGGTTTGCAGAGGAATTTCCCGCGCGGAAAGCTTGTACGGATATCCTGTGCCGTTCAATTTCTCGTGGTGGCCCCGCGCGATCTCAGGGATATTGCGCAGCTCATTGGTCCAGGGAATGGCCTCCAGAAAACTCACGGTGTGCACAACATGGGCCTCAATCTGCAATCGCTCATCTTCATCGAGCGAGCCCTGGCGGATGGAAAGCAGGCGGACTTCCTCCTCTGTGAGCAGGGGCTGCTCACGGTTTTCGAGGTCAGGGTATTTCTTGCCGGCGATATCCAGAAGCTCGCTGAAGTCGCCCTCCGGCAGAACACTGGGCTCATTGGCGGCCAGGATCACGGAAATAAACCGGTCCAGTTCCCTGATCTGCTCACCGAGCCGCCGCGCCAGTTTCTTCTCCAGTGCGGCAAACCCTTTGTTTCCTTTTTCAAGCAGATGCTTGACCTTGGACTGGAGGACTTCATTTTCCAGCGTGCGCCGAACAAAAGCAAAGCGCTGCCGGATCAGCTCGGTTTGCGCGGGATAAAGCTTCTTGGCCTTGATCAGGACTTCTTCCGGCACGCCTACCTTGCCGAAGTCATGCAGAAGGCTGGCGTAGCGGATCTCGCGCATCTGGTCCCGGCTGAATTTCACTGGAGCATATTGGCCGGTGTCCGCGCGGTCCACG
>DATIWA010000254.1:0-7795 GCA_035465515.1 Candidatus Limnocylindrales bacterium
GAAGCATTTTGCGCGCTTTAGCAAGCAGTTTGCCGGCCCAGTGATAACGGCCGGAAAGAACCAACAGGCCGGCGATGACCAGCAGGGTAGGAACCACCGGCAACGGGAATGCAGGAACTGCCAGTGCCAGCAGCGTCCAACCCCACACCTCGCGCCCCATGGTCCGTACCCGATTCACCTTAACCTCTTTAAAACCCGCAATCCTTAGATGCTCGTCAGCAACCTTACGTCTCCGGATAGTACCTCAGCATGTGCTCAGGCGTTCGCAAAATTTGCAGGCGCTGCCGTAGACGGGTCCCAAATTGGATCTAACCCATTATGTCGCAATGAGTTGGCAGATAAGAAAAGTTTTATCTTTGGGGCTCCGATTTTTCTTGACTGTTATTACAAATCGAAATATAAATATCGCGATTTGCGATAATGACACTCGGAGAAAAATTACGGTACCTGCGGCTGATGGAAGGCAATCTGCGTGGCCTTGGCCGGGAAATGACGCAACTGGAAGTGGTCCGCGCCATGCGCAGCGAGCTGAAAGAGAAGATCAGCCAATCCTATCTGTCGCAGATTGAAAACGGGGCGCGCCCGCACCTGACCAACAAGACGCGCCTCTTGCTGTCGAAGTTCTTCAAGGTGCATCCCGGATATCTGGTGGATGATCCGGAAGGTTTTCACACCGAGTTGCTTTCTGACGTGAGCGCGCAGGAGGACAAGCTGGACTTGTGGTTGATCCAGGGGGCGGAGCGGTTTCGCGGCGATCCGGCGGTGGGCCGAGCTTTGCTCAACCTGGCCAAGCACGAAGATTCGCGTCGCTGCCTGATTTTGATGGATGCCATCCTGGAGACCCCGCAACTCGCCGACCGCCTGCTGCATGTTCTCCGTCCTCAAGCCGGCAGGGAGATGCCGGAGATGAGTGAGGCATAGCATGAACTGGGAATCGTTCTATCTGTTCTGTTTTGTGATTGGCTTTGCCTTTGCTGCTCTTTCATTCCTCAGCGGCAGCCTGCACCTGCATTTCCATCTGCCGGGGCACGGACATTTCCACCTCGGCGGGCACGGAGCGCGGGGCGGTCATGGCGGGCACTTTCCCTTTTTTAATCCCCTGACGTTGGCGGTGTTTCTGGCCTGGTTCGGCGGGACGGGATACCTGCTTACCAGGTACCAGCACGTGTGGATGGTTGCCGCGCTGGCGATTGCCACCCTGGTTGGTCTGGCCGGCGCGTCGCTGGTCTTCCTGTTTGTCGCCAGGGTGCTGATGGCGCACGACTACAGTCTTGATCCGCGGGACTATGAAATGGTTGGGGTGCTGGGCCTCGTCAGCAGCAGGATTCGCAGCAACGGCACCGGCGAAATCATTTTCGAGCAGGATGGGGCGCGCAAGGCGTGCGCCGCGCGGGCGGAAAACCAGGAGCAGCTGAACAGCGGGGAAGAAGTGATCGTGACCCGCTACGAGAGCGGAATTGCATATGTGCGCCGCTGGGACGACCTGGCGGGCGCGGCCGGCATTCTGCCGGATGAGAAAGTCAAGGATCAGTGAGATCCGAGGAGGACGTTTTCTATGTTGCCGATTATGTGGATGTGGGCGGGGTTGGCGCTGTTGGCGTTGATGTTCGTCATGGCCTCCATTGCGCGTCTGTATCGCAAGGTGGGGCCGAATGAAGCCTTGATCGTTTTTGGTTTCCGTAAAACGCGGGTGATCCGCGGCGCCGGCACCATCATCTGGCCGATGGTGGAGACCTGCCGCCTGCTCTCGCTGGAGTTGATGTCGTTTGACGTGGCGCCGCAGCAGGACCTGTACACCAATCAGGGCGTGGCGGTCACCGTGGAAGCTGTGGCCCAGATCAAAGTGAAGTCGGATGATATATCCATCAAGACGGCGTCCGAGCAGTTTCTGACCAAGACGCCGCCGCAGCGGGAAGGACTCATCCGGCTGGTGATGGAAGGCCACTTGCGCGGCATCATTGGCCAGCTCACCGTGGAGCAGATTGTGAAAGAGCCGGAGATGGTGGCGGACCGGATGCGCGCCACCTGCGCCGGAGACATGAGCAAGATGGGGCTGGAGGTGGTTTCGTTCACCATCAAGGAGGTCCGCGATAAGAACGAATACATCGCGGCCATGGGGCGGCCGGACGTGGCCCGGATCAAGCGCGATGCCGATGTTGCCGCCGCTGAAGCCGAGCGGGATACGGCCATCAAGCGGGCGGAAGCGCAGCGGGCGGCGGCCATTGCCAAGGCCCAGGCCGACCAGGAGCGTGTGCTGGCTGAGACGCTCTCCCTGGCCAAGCAGGCCGAAGCCCAGCGCGACCTCGAGGTGAAGAAAGCTGAATACACTGAGGCCACGAAGAAGCAGCAGGCGCAGGCCGACAAAGCATACGAAATCCAGGCCAACATCCAGCAGCAGCAGGTGATCGCGGAGCAGGTGCGGGTGCAGCAGGTCGAGAAAGAGCAGCAGATCAAGGTGCAGGAAGCCGAGATCGCGCGCCACGAGAAAGAGCTGATTGCCACCGTGCTGAAGCAGGCGGAAATCGAGAGGCAGAGCGTGCTCAACCTGGCGGAAGCCGAGAAGCAGCGCCTGATCGCCGAAGCCGAAGGCCGGGCCAACGCCACGCGCATGCAGGGCGAGGCCGAAGCCGACATCATCTTCAAGAAAGGCGAGGCCGAGGCCAAAGCCATGACCATCAAGGCCGAGGCCTACCAGGAATACAACCAGGCCGCGGTGGTGGACAAACTGATCACCAGCCTGCCGGAAGTGGTGCGCGCCATGGCGCAGCCGCTGGCCAACGTGGACAAGATTACCGTGGTTTCCACTGGCAACGGCAGTTCGGCCGGCGTGAGCAAGATCACCGGCGATATGGCACAGATCGCGGCGCAGGTGCCTGCGTTGTTCGAGTCGCTCAGCGGCATGCAGCTCTCTGAGCTGCTTTCCAAGGTCCGCCTGATCGGCGACAAAACTCCAAGGCCGTCCAATGGTTCCGAGGATGAGCCGGCGGGCAAAGCCAAAGGCGCGGGCAAGTAACAACGAACACAACTCCGGTGGGGCCCCTGCTCCACCGGAGTGCTTCAGGCCGGCGGAACGTCCTCACGGCCAGGGGAAGATGTGATGAAGAAGATTTCATTCCCGGGTTTGCTCTTAGGATTGATCGCGGGCGCGCTGGTGGCGATGTTGTCCGGCAGCTGGATCTTCTGGCTGGCCGTGGGGCTGGCAATCGGCGTTGCCATCGGATCGGTGGCTACGCGGCACGGGCAACGCACCGGCATGAGGCACAGCGGGACCATATGAATGAGAAATTGGCGATTACGCTGATATGGAGTCTTTCCGCGGCAATCCTCCTGCGATTGTGGAGAGTGTGGGACCGCCTGCCGGAGAGGGAAGCGGTGCACTTCAGCATGAGGCTGCAGCCCAACGGATGGGCCGGCAAGAGCAGCATGCTGCTTATCGTGATTGTGTTTACGCTGGGCCAGGCGATTCTTGGCTCATGGCTCATTCTGACGGTCAGCCATGGTCTCAGTATCGTCAACTGGATCCAGGTGCTGGTGAGCGCGATGCTGGTCTCGGCGTTCTGGCAGATGATCAGCTTCAATGCGGACCGCAAGCCGTTTCGCGCCGCCTGGGTGGTTGTTCCCCTGGTGATGTTGTTCGCCAGCATTACTGCTTTCATGCTTGATTTGTCGTTTCGGATGTACCGGCATTAGGATCCCTGGCCTTTGCCGATTCTGGAAAGAAGTGGATTTGGAGGAGTTATGGCATTACTGGAAAGGGTCGCAACATTAATCAAAGCGAATTTAAACGATTTAATAGACAAGGCGGAGCATCCGGAGAAGATGATCAAACAGATCATCCTCGATATGGAGAACCAATTGCTCCAGGTGAAAACGCAGGTGGCCATTGCCATTGCCGACCAGCATCTGCTGGAGAAGAAGCAGAAGGAAAATGAAGAAAAGATAGCGGAATGGACGCGCAAGGCGGGACTGGCGCTGGACAAGAACCAGGAAGACCTGGCGCGCGCCGCCATTGAGCGGTCCCTCCATTACAAGCAGTTGACGGAAAGCTTTGTGCAGCAGGTGAACGATCAGCATCTTCAGGTGGAAACACTCAAGAGCGCGCTCCATAAATTGCAGGAGAAACTCCAGGAAGCGCAGGCCAGGAGCGACATGCTCGTGGCGGAGCACCGCCGCGCCCGTACCCTGGACAAGGCGGCTGATGCCCGCAATGCGGTGGATGGCCGCGATCCCGGCGCCGCGTTCGACCGCATGAAGAGCAAGGTGGCGCGGCAGGCCGCCATCGGCAAGGCCAAGACCGAGATGCTGGATGAGTCCGGCAGCGTGGATGAACGCTTCGCGCAGCTGGAAAAGGAAGACGAGGTCAACCGCATCCTCAACGAGCTGAAGGCCAGGCGTGCGTAGGGCGTGTTTCGTCAGTTTGCCGGCAATCCTGCTTTTCCTCAGCCATTGCGCTCTTGCGCTTTCCGGGCTTTCCGCGCCGGAGCAGCGCATGCTTGAGCTGTTGAACCAGGAGCGCGCCAGGGTCGGGCTGGCGCGGCTGGCATGGGACCATCGTCTGGCGAGGGCGGCGCTGCCGCACTCGCGGCTGCTGGCCCGGCACGGTGATCTGTCCCATCAGTTTCCGGGAGAGCCGCCGCTGGCGGAGCGGGCCGGCGCCGTGGGAGCACACTTTAACTCGGTGGCGGAGAACGTGGCGTATGGGCCGGAGGTAAGCGAGATCCACAGCGGGCTCATGCATTCGCCGCCGCACCGCGCCAACATCCTGAACCCGGAGTACAACGCCGTGGGCATCGCCATTGTGCCGCATGACGGCCAGCTCTACGTTACTGAAGACTTCGCGCACGTAATCACAGAATATTCCGAGGCGCAGTTCCGGGACACTGTCATCGCGGCCTTTCAGCGAGTCAGGCAGCAGCACGGCCTGCCTCGCATGGATGTCCGCAGCGATCCGCGATTACGGCGCGCGGCCTGCGCCAGAATCCTCGACGCAAAGAAAGTCCTGCGCGGGCTGCCCGGTGCGACAGATCTGGCGATCTACACGTCATCCGATCCGGGCAGGCTGCCTTCAAACATGAAGGATGCCGCGGCGGACAAAACATTGCATCGCATGAACATCGGCGTGTGCTTCAAACCGGGCGGCAAGGACGGATTTTCCAAATACTGGGTGGTGGCGGCCTTTTATCCGGTGCAGTAGCGGGCCGGTCAGCTTTCCGGCTCAGCAAGGCTCTCTTCCTGCAATGCGCTCAGGATCTCATCTTCCACGTTCCAGTTTTTCAGGATCCGGATGGAGACTCCTGCGCTGAATCCGGCGCGCATGAGCGCCCGGAATATGCGGGCTGCGTCTTTATTATTGGCCGGCTGGCGGAGTCGTTTGCGTTTCAGGTAGGCGCGCGCCAGATCTTCTTCGTTGACGCCCGCGTAAGCGTCGTCAATAGCTTTTTCGATCACATCGCCGTGCACGCCCTTGACTTTCAAATCGGTGATGACGCGCCGGCGGCCGAATTTCTCATTATCGCGGCGAAAAGACGAATACGCCGCGGCGTAGCTGGAATCGTTGAGGTACTTCTGGTCTTTGAGCCGGCTGATGACCGCTTCAATCAGCGCCGCTTCCGTGCAGCGGTTGCGCAACAAGCGCTTGAGTTCGGCTACGGAGCGCATTTTGCGGGAGAGAGCGCCCACGGCATAGTCATAGAGTTCGGCTTCGTTGTATGTCCTTTTGGCGCGCTTGAAGGGCATGGCTTGCCTTCAGCATAGCAGAGGAGAGCAGAAGAAGGCGCTCGGTACAACCGGGTGGTTCTGCCTTTGCCGGCAGCCGCCACCCCGTTTCGCGGGTGTTCCTTGGTGTTCCTGGTTAAGCCTAAATCCTGCCCGAACTGAAGCCGGCCTGCTCCATCTGTTCGCGGGCGGCATCCGCGGTTGAATGGATGCCCTGCACCTTGAGCTTGAAGTCGTCAGGATTGCTGGCGTTCTCCAGCGCGGTTTCGTAGCTGACCAGGCCCTGCGAATAGAGATCGTAAAGCGACTGGTCGAAGGTCTGCATGCCGTACTGTGACGTGCCGGCGGCAATGGCTTCATGGACCATGCGGGTCTTTTCCGGGACCATGATGCACTCGCGCACGAATGCGGTGGAGATCAGGACTTCACAGGCGGGGACGCGGCCGGCTCCGTCGGCGCGCTTGACCAGGCGCTGGCTGACCACGCCGCGCAACGTTGCGCCAAGCTGCATGCGTACCTGCTTCTGCTCCGGCGGAGGAAACACGGCGATGATGCGGTTGATGGTCTCCACGGCATCGAGAGTGTGCAACGTGGAGAAAACCAGGTGGCCGGTTTCAGCGGCGTGCAGCGCGGTTGAGATCGTCTCCAGGTCGCGCATTTCGCCCACCAGGATCACGTCCGGGTCCTGGCGCAGGCTGGCGCGCAGCGCGGAACCGAAGGACGGAGTGTCAACTTCCACTTCGCGCTGATTCACGAAACCTTTTTTATCGCGGTGCAGAAATTCGATTGGGTCTTCAATCGTAATGATGTGTTCCGGCCGGCTGGAGTTGATCCGGTCCAGCATGGCGGCCAGCGTCGTTGATTTACCGGAACCTGTGACGCCGGTGACAAGTACCAGGCCGCGGGCCTCATCGCAGATGTGCTCGATCACTTTAGGCAGGTAGAGTTCTTCCAGCGCCCTGATCTTGGTGGGAATCACGCGCAGCACCAGGCCGACGTTGCCCCGCTGCTGGAAGACGTTCACACGAAAGCGTCCCAGTCCGGCCACGCCGTAGGCCATATCCAGCTCGGCCGATTCCTTGAACTTCTGCTTCTGGCGGTTGGACATCATGCTGAAGGCCATGTTCAACATGTCTTCAGCGGAGATGCGTGGCTGTTCAGTCAGGGGCACAAGCTCACCGTCCACACGGACGTGGGGATAGTTGCCGACCTTCAGGTGCAAGTCGGAGGCTTTGCGCTCCATGGCGATGCGAAGCAGATCATCAATATGCATAATTGCGCTCTGGAAAACCGGGACCCTTTGACAAATCCGGTCACAGGGCCGGAGAAATTGACCGCAAAGTAGCACGCAGGCAGCGGGAAGGCAATCGGGCTTCTGCCCTGCTTACGTTAACTTTGGGGTAACTCTTCGGGTCCTGCAAACCACTGCACCGGGGCCCGTAAACCGTTTACCTTCAAGAGTGTATGGCGGGCTGGGGCGGACTACAATGTTACCGATGACACAGAACGTCAATTGGCCTCGCGTGGTGGTCATCGGGGCGGGATTTGCCGGACTCAATGCCGCCAGGGCGCTGCGAAGGGCGCCGGTTCGGGTGACGGTGCTGGATCGCAAGAACCACCATACCTTCCAACCGTTGCTCTACCAGGTGGCGCTGGCCGTGCTTTCGCCGGCGGAAATCGCTTCGCCCATCCGCAACGTGCTGCGCCGGGCGTCCAATACGGAAGTCTTGCTGGGCGAGGTGACGGGCTTTGACCTGGAAAGACGGCTGGTACGGGCCGACCGGCTGGAACTCCCCTACGATTACCTGGTGGTGGCGGCCGGGGCCACGCACGCTTACTTTGGCCATCCGGAATGGGAACACTATGCTCCCGGCTTGAAAACACTGGAGGACGCCACGGAGATCCGCGGGCGCATTCTGCTGGCTTTTGAGCACGCAGAGCGCGAAGCCTTTGCCCATCGCGCTACGCCGCCGCTGAATTTTGTGGTGATCGGGGCCGGGCCCACCGGAGTGGAGCTTGCCGGGGCCATTTCCGATATTTCGCGCCGGTATCTGGAACAGGATTTCCGGGCCATTGATCC
>DATIWA010000255.1:0-5268 GCA_035465515.1 Candidatus Limnocylindrales bacterium
TCGCGCGCGGGCACAATCAGCTCGTCCTCATGCCTGGGGACGCCAGCGGGAAAGGGCGAGGCCAGGTGCAGAACGTAATCGCAGCCGGCGACGGCGTCGGACCAGCCGGCGTCGTGTTCGAGGTCGGCGGCGACGAAGGACAGCCGATCGCCGGGATCGGCGCCGCCTTCCTTCAGCATGTCGTGCACGCCGGCCGCGCGCGTGAGGTTGCGGACAGTGGTGCGCACCTGATGGCCCGCAGCCAGCAGCTGCAGGATGGAATGGCTGGCGATGAACCCCGAGCCGCCGGTTACCAGAACTGTGCTCATGGGTGCTTATTGTACCGGCGGACAGGCTGGCCGTGAAAAAACAAAACCCACCACGGAGAACCTCGCAAGCCTCCTACGAATGCAGCGCGGGAGTGTCCGCCGCGATTCGCGCCGCTGAGCGCAGATGAAATTCTCTGAAACGCGAAGGAACGGAGGGAGTGGAAGAGCGCCTACCGTGGAGGCGGAATGGGCGCAGCATTGTGTCAGTCCAGACCCAGCGTGTCACCACAACCACGAGTGTGTTTTCATACGCCTCTGCAAGCTCAACAAATCCCCACCGTCCAGAACTGGATACAGGATTGCAGTAAGCTATCCCGACGTAACTTGATTTCGGCGGCGTGGAACTGGTTTTATAGTGCACGCCAGCCCCCTGACAAATAGATGACAGCTCTCATGGCCAAACAGCGGCTTTACTGGGCCTTTGCGCTTGTCCTTGCCGGCGCCCTGGCAGTTCCTGCACGAGCGGGGAGGGCGTTTCACGACGGGACACCGGATTTCCTGCATCTGGAATCGCCCTCGGACCGGGAGGCGTTCCGCCGCTGGTTTACCGCCATTGCCGAGTATCAGGCCATGCGCCCGCCGCTGGACGTTCCCGCAGAGATCAACGACTGTGCCGCGTTGTTGCGCTATGCCTACCGGAGCGCGCTGCAACGGCACAGCGCTGAATGGCTGGCGCAAAACAAGCTGGAAGGGCTGGCATCACTGCCGTCGGTGAAGAAGTACTTCTATCCGCGCACGCCGTTGGGAGCTTCACTGTTCAGGATCGTGCCGCCTGAATCCGGCGGGGACGACAAGGCGTCATTTGGCGAATTTGCCGACGCCAAAACGCTGTGGCAATTCAACACCTTCCTGGTGTCACGCGATATCAGGCTGGCCCGCCCGGGCGATCTTCTTTTCTATCGCCAGCTGGAGCAAAACTCGCCCTATCACTCCATGATCTTCGTGGGTCGAAGCGTTATCAGCGACGCGGGCGATGACGTTGTGGTTTATCACACCGGCCCCATAGGCAGGACCGCCGGTGAGATGAGACGAGTGACAGTGAAAGAGCTGTTGCAGCATCCTTCGCCGCGCTGGCGGCCCGTGCCCGGCAACGGCAATTTTCTCGGAGTTTACCGATGGAACATTCTCAGGGAGGCGGAGTGATGCCCGTGCCAACCCGTCCGAACGCAATCCTGGTGCGCGTGATAGTTCTGGTCCTGCTGTTTTCGTCAGCGGCGCACGCCGCTCCGTATTTTTCCCTGAGCACGGACAAGACCTTCAGCCCCGGCGACAAGATCAGGGTCCATCTTTACAGCCGGGACGTTTCCGCGCTTGAGTTCCGCCTGTACCGGGTCAATGACCCGGTGCTGTTCTTTGAACAGCTGCGGGACATCCACGGGTTTGGCACCGGCCGCTTCGCCGGCAAGGAGCAGATCGAGGAGAAGACCCTGGTGGAGCGGTTCCATGACTGGAAGCGCCGCCAGTGGATGCATATTCGAAACTTCTTCCGGGAACAGTTTTCGGACGCGTCGCGGGCTGAGATCCGCGAGGCCAGGGGCAGGGCCAACAAGAATGCCAGCCCGGCCGCGTTGTTCGCGCAGGTCCCGGTGCTGAACAGCAGCCAGCTGGTGGCACGCTGGCGGCAGGAGATGCCCCGGCAATACTTTTCCGAACGTCAGGACGTTCCGGTGGAATCGCTGACGGAAGGCGCATATGTGGTGGAGGCCACGGACGGAACGCTGCGCGCCTACACGATCCTGATGGTCAGCAAGCTTGCCCTGGTGACCAAGAGCGCTCCCGGGCAGGTGCTGTTCTTTTCCGTTGACCGAAGGACGGGGGAGCCGGTCCCGGCAACCCAGGTAGAGATCTGGGCGGACCACAAGAAACAGGCTTCCGTGCAGACGGATGCGCAAGGAACGGCGCTGCTGACGGTTTCAACAGAACATCAGAACGACACGCGCATTTTCGCAGTCCACGGCAAGGACGTGGCGGTGGTGGCGCCGGAGTACTTCAACCTCAGCAGCGATCCAGCTGCCGACTGGATGGGGTACATCTATACCGACCGCCCCGTGTATCGTCCGGGCCATACTGTCCATTTCAAAGCGATTCTGCGCAGGCACAGCGGCGAGAAGTACAGCGTGCCCTCCGGGGCGCCGGTGCAGGTGGCGGTGGAAGACCCGACCGGCAAGCAGGTGTACCAGACCAGCGCCACGGTTTCCAGCTTCGGCAGCATCCACGCGGACTTTACGCTGGCGCAGGACGCTGCGCTGGGCTACTACTCCATCTCGGTGAAATCAGGAGCCGCCACTTATGGCATGAATGGCGGCTTCAATGTGGAGGAGTACAAGAAGCCCGAATATGAAGTGCGGGTCACGCCGGACAAGGCCAGGGTGCTGGAAGGCGAATCGGTCAGTGCGACGATTGAGGCGAAATATTTCTTCGGCGAGCCGGTGGCCGGCGCGGAAGTGCATTATGTGGTGCACAGGTCTCCGTACTGGTCGTCAGTGTTTGAGTATGACGGCGATGATTTCGACTATGAGGGCGAAGGCGACGAACCTTATGGAGGCTCCGACGACCAGCCCGCCTACGACTACGGCGGCGAACAGCTTTCAGAACAGACGGGAAAGCTGGATGCGAATGGACGATTGAGAATCAGCATTCCCACCACGGTCAACGAGCACAAAAGAGACTACCGTTACCGCGTGGAAGCCAGGGTCACGGACGCAAGCCGGAGAGAGATTGCCGGCTACAACTCAGTGATTGCGACCTACGGGAGTTTCAGGATCGGCGCCCAGCCGGACAAATATATGTACCAGCCGAATGAGGCGATTCGGGTGACCGGGCAGGCGAAAGATTATGACGGCAATCCGGTGCAGACCGCATTTCATGTTGAGTTGCTGCGGCATGACTATCGCAGCCGTGAAGATACGGTGATCGAATCGCAAGACGGCCAGACCGACAAGAACGGGCAGGCAATGCTGCAGTTCACGGCCCGGCAGTCCGGCTCAATCACGGTGAGAATCAAGGCCAAGACCCCGGAAGGCCGCGAGATCCAGTCGGATGCCTGGCTGTGGGTCCCTGGAGACGGCGGAGTAGAGTGGGCCCAAACCAGCCAGGTGCAGATCATCGCGGACAAAAAATCGTACAAGCCGGGCGAGACCGCGCACCTGATGGTGCTGACGAACGTGCCCCAGGCGTCCCTGCTGGTCACCACGGAAGGCCGCACGATCCAGAGCAGGCAGGTGGTGAAGGCCAGCGGCCCCTCGACGATGGTCAATATCCCCATCGGAAGCGACAACCAGCCGAACTTCTACGTGGCCGCGGTATTTGTTCGCGACAACACTCTTTACACGGGAAGCAAGAACCTGAAGGTCCCGGCGGAGCAAGCCAGGCTCAACATCACTATTGAGCCTTCACAACCGCAGTTCCGCCCGGGCGATCCGGCGCGCTATACGATTACGGCCCGGGATTTTGCCGGCAAGCCGGTGGCTGGCGAGTTCAGCCTGGGCGTGGTGGACGAGGCCATCTATGCGGTACATCCGGACAGCGTGGCGGACATCAAGGACTTTTTCTATGGGCAGGTGGCGAACCAGGTGATGGCGCAGTCATCGCTGAGCTTTTATTTCACGGGCGAGGCCGGGACCAAGCCGATGATTCTGGCGTTCGACGGCAAAAGGAGAGGCCTGCGGTTGGCGCAGATCAAGCCTTCCGAACCGCTGGTGCAGCCGAAGGTCCGCAAACTTTTCCCGGATACGGCGTTGTGGCTGGCCGATCTCCGCACCGACCAGAACGGTCGCGCGCAGGCGCAGCTGAATTTTCCTGATTCGCTTACCACATGGCGCGCAACCGTACGCGGCGCAACCATGGATACAAAGGTAGGAAGCGCGACCAACCGTGTGATCGTGCGCAAAAACCTGATGGTCCGGCTGGCGGCGCCCAGGTTCTTCCGCCAGGGCGATGATGTGACGGTCTCAACCATCGTCCACAACTATCTGACCAGCGACAAGACGGCGCAAGTTTCCCTGGAAGCGAAGGGGTTGGACCTGCAGGAAAGCGGCCCGAAGCAGGTGACCGTGGCCACCAAGGCGGACCAGAGGACGGACTGGCACGCGCATGCCGGCAACGTGCACGAAGCCACCCTGACGGCAAAGGCGCTGACGAATGAAGAGTCGGATGCGCTGGAGCAGACGCTGCCTGTGATTCCGTTCGGCGTGAAACTTTCTGACAGCAAATCGGGCGCGGTGACCAGCGATTCCGGGCAGGACCAGGCCACGGTCAATCTGCCGGGCGATCCGGCGACGGCTTCGCCGGCGTTGAACGTAAGCGTGAGTCCATCCATTGCGGGAAGTATTTTCGGCGCGCTGGATTACCTGACTTCTTATCCTTACGGCTGCACCGAGCAGACCATGTCCGGGTTCCTGCCGGACATTGTGGTGGCCAGGGCCATGAAGGACCTGAAACTGGAGAGCACGATCAACACGCCGGAGCTGGAAAAGAAGATCCGCGCGGGGCTTGAACGCCTCTACGACTTCCAGCACGATGACGGCGGCTGGGGCTGGTGGAAAGAAGATGAAAGCATGGTCTTCATGACGGCGTACGTGGTCAGCGGACTGGCCCAGGCGAGGGACGCCGGATATGACGTCAATGGCGAGAAGTTGAAAAACGCCGAGAACTGGCTGAAGGGACAGCTGAAGCAGCATGAGCGCATGCGCGCCGACCTGCGGGCGTATGTGGTCTATGCGCTGGAACTGGACAAAGCCGGGGACGCGGCAATGCTGGACGACGCTTACAAGGCGCGGAACGATATGTCATCGCAGGGATTATCCATGCTGGGGCTGGCCCTGCATGCAGCGTCGGACGGGCGGGCACGGGAGATCGCGACGCTGGTGGAGAAGGAGGCGGTGGTGGAGGGGGCGGAGGCGCACTGGCCTTCACAATACGACTACTTCCTGGAGTTCTACATTGACGATTCGGCAGAGAG
>DATIWA010000256.1:0-1653 GCA_035465515.1 Candidatus Limnocylindrales bacterium
AGGCAGGAGATCGGGCGTCTTAAGGCGCAGGCCGGGGATCTCCTGGGCCAGTTGCTGGCCGTCAATCCCGAGCAGCAGATTGAGGAGCTGAATGACCGCCTCCCCATCGTGCTGTTCCCGGTGCGGCTGGAAACGCGTTTCCACGCGGCCTCGCCCGGCGCTCCGTTTACGCCGGCGGTTGCCGGAGTGGCCGCTGCTGCCACAGCCTCGCAGTTGTGGATCCGGATCTATCCGGACGATTGCCAGGTTGATTCCTTCGAGGAACTGCCGACCAAGACCGAACTGGAAAACGCGCGCGAGTTTTGGGCAGGCATGTGGCGCGCCGGCGGCGTGGAGGCGCAGGAACGCGGCGCATGGAGGTCGCTGGTGGCGGGCTCTAGCTCGGGCCGCGCGGCTTACGTTTTGCAGCAGTATGCGCCCAACATTGCCGACAAGCCGGTCAAGGTGGACCCTCAGGATGTGGTGCTGGTGATTATTCCCGGCATTGACGTCACGCCGGATGAGCAGACGGCTGCCTTCGACTATTACACCGCGGTGTGGAAGGCTGATGGCAACAAGACGGATGAAGCCGCGGCGCTGGCGGCCTTTCAGTTGGCAGTCGGAAATGCTCGTGCTGACGACCTGCGCGCGCAATTCGCGCCGGAAGCCAACGGCCAGGACACGCCCAGGCCCTACACCCGCGCCCAGGTGCGGGTGAGCTGCGCGGTGCTCAAACTGCCGCCGCCGCCTCCGTCCAAAACCGCCTCCTGGACGCAAGCTCCCAAAGCAGCCGCCTTGCCTGACCGCTTTGTCGCCCTGCTATTCAACGGCGGCGTGGAGGTAAAACGTGTGCTCGGGAGGCCGGTTACCGACGGGCTGCCGGTGGGGCCGGACCCGTCCTTGCCGCCGGACCAGCAGATCAAGAAAGATGGCGATGACCTGGTGCTGAACGATGATCTGCTGTGGACGGCTGATTTTGAGCGAGCGGTCGCCGTGGGCATGGGCATCAAAGTCAATCTCACCCCGGCCGAAGCCGGCCAAGGGTTTGATCGTCTCGTGGTGGTGGGGCTGCGCTTTTCATCCGACGAGAAGGACAGCAAAAAGCGCCTGGAAACTCTCTTCGCCCACCATTATTCCAGCACGCACGGCTTCGGCCTGGTGCCGCAGGGAAGCCCTACCAACAACACCGAGTCCGAAGGCACGGGGTATTCGTGGGTCGATGATCCTGATGCGTCCTATGACGCGGTATTCAAGGGCAAAGAGGCTTACGCCGAGACCGACGATGTTTTTCAACGCCGTGACGGCCAATGGCTGGCCGAGGCGCTGGGAATTGACGACGCGGTCCTTAAACTGGTTCCCAACGCCGCGGGGCGTGATCAGGGAGAGGCGCGCGCCATGAACGTGGCCCTGTGGCAGACCACGCTGGGCTACATGATGGAGGAGATGATGGCGCCCATCTTCTCCCGGTCGGACATCGCAGCCACGCGTTCGTTTTTCACCCGGTACGTTTCCGGGCGCGGGCCCATTCCGGCCATCCGGGTGGGCAAACAGCCATACGGAATCCTTCCTGTCATGGCGTTTTCACGTTACAGCTCCGGGCGCGAGCGCGGGGGCGTATTTCTTCGCATGCTTCCCGCCGGAGATTACCTCCAGCGGCTGCACACACTTCTCATG